>DAOWOO010000233.1 GCA_030642025.1 Candidatus Zixiibacteriota bacterium
ACGTTTGGCGGCACTAACCATGCGGATTACACGGAGATAGGGGATTCATATGAAATATTGCATCCAAGCATGCCCTGGTATGAAACCTCTATTGCCCTCAGCGCCTACGCCGGCAGTGCCGATGATATCTATCTTGCTTTCCAATACTACGGTACTGACGCCAACCTGTTTGGTATCGACGATATTGTAGTTACCGATGATCCGCCGCCGACCGGCCGCTGTTGCTCCGGCAATCCATTAGAGCCGACCTGTGAAGACGGTGTAACTGCAATTTACTGTGAAAGTATCGGCGGTTACTAGGCGGAGGGATTGAACTGTGTCGATGATCCATGTCCAGCGGCCGGTCATATTGAACCGTCGAATGATATGTACACCGACCCTGATTATGGATCCGGACATCAGCATCCTATTGCTACGACAGAATTGTGGACAGCGGATTACAGCGCCGCCTGCGGGAACCATCACCAGCGCATAATGATGAAATTCGACCTCGTTGATTTCGCGGGAATGGAAGTCGATAGCGCCTTCTTGAATATCTACCGGTGGTTCCGCTGCCCAAATCATTACTATACCGTTGCCAATTTTTACAATATTACCCAGGACTGGAGTGAAGACTCATGGAACGAATTGGTTCACATTAACCACGAGGCCTCATCATGGAAGACTTACACCTTCGGTCCTGATAACGACTGGTATCGAATCGACATTAAATCCGCCATTGAGAACTGGCTGGATGGCACAGTTACCAACTATGGACTTGTCGTTCAAGCCACGTATGGTGAGAAGTGGAGCAAGTTCTATTCAAAAGAAGGCCCGATGGGTTTGCGCCCGTATCTTGAAATGTATTTCCCCGGCGGCCCCGACAACTGCTGTCTTGATTGGGGCACTCCCGGAGATGCCGATAAATCCGGCACGGTCAACCTGACCGATATACTCAATACAATTTCATACGTTTATGTCAATCCGCTGGGTGAACCGCAGGCGGCTGACGGGTGCAATGCTCTGTACGATGCCAATGGAGACGGCTCTTCGGCTGAAAATCCGAATATTAATCTGACCGATATTCTAAATATGATTTCTCATGTCTATGTCGAACCTCTCGGCGATCCGGTTCTCTGTTGTCCACCGGGATGTTTGATACCATGAAAAACAATCGGAATTGAAACAAAACACTAAAAGGGACGACTGAATTGTTGTCCCTTTTTACACCAGTGCTTTTATATGAAACGACTTAAGTCAGCTTAAGATAAGGCACGGCGTTGGTATTCAGACCCGAGGGACCATCGGACAGGTAGCGCAAATACCCCGCCGCGGCAATCATGGCGGCATTATCAGTACAGAGTTTCGGCGGAGGATAATAAAAATCCGCGCCCACCCGGGCAAGTTCATCCTGCATCATTTCCTTGAGACGGCTGTTGGAAGCCACCCCGCCGGAAAGAGTGACAGCCTTGATACCGTATTCAGATGCCGCGCGCGCTGCCTTTTTAACCAGCACTTCAAGCGCCGCCTCCTGGAATGAGGCGGCAATATCGGCAATATGTTCTTCAAGCTCTTTTTCATTCAGAGACTGCACATGCAAGGCCACGGCGGTTTTCAGGCCGGAATATGAAAAATTATAACTATCTTCTTTTATAATTCCTCTCGGAAACCTGAAGTATTTGCGGTCGCCTGTTTTACCCAGGCGGTCGATCTCATGCCCACCCGGATAACCCAAGCCGAGAAGCTTGGCCACTTTATCGAATGCTTCACCGACCGCATCATCCTTGGTCTGCCCCAGTGCCCTGTAATTGCCGAACGATTCCACCAGAACCAGCGAGGTATGTCCGCCCGAGATTATCAGAGTAAGATGTCTTTCCGGCAGGTTGCGATGTGTCAGTATATTAGAGGCGATATGCCCTTCCAGATGATTGACCGCAATAAACGGTTTATTGTATCCATAGGCCAGTCCTTTGCCGAAATTCAACCCGACCAGGAGCGCCCCGACCAGCCCGGGACCGTACGTGGCCGCGATAAGGTCGATACTATCGGGAATAATATCAGCCGCCTTGAGGGCTTCACGATAGACGGTCATTATCGCCTTCAGATGTTCGCGACTGGCCAGTTCCGGCACCACTCCGCCGAAACCGGCATGAACCATCTGGCTAAAAATTATATTCGAGCGGATGCTCGTCGAATCCTCAACCACCGCGACCGAGGTTTCGTCACATGATGTTTCTATGCCGAGGGTAATCATTCTTTATAGACGATACGAACCGTTGCGACCGATTTATACCGAAGCTTTATTGTCAACGGAATGACCACGCTGACCGGGATATTCCCACTCGAATCAGCCTGGATAAAATCGGCCGTAACCGATAAACGATTCACCGAGAGATTGTCCACAACATCGGGAGCCCCGCTGATCCGAAGTTCCACCGTATTTGGTTCAATGGTGACCTTGCCGTTTAAAGGTGGATGAATAAGCCTGATGGCAACATCTTCTATCACCCGGGTCTTGATGGGGACCACTTTAATATGAAGATCAACCGAGTCCGGCGTGATTTTAAGACCGTAAATATCCGGGTATGTCAAAGCCGAGCGCATCATCAAGTCGTTTCTAACCCCTTCAAGGCGAACCGGTTCAGTTTCTATCTGCCTGATCTGCGCCAGGGCGCTTCGCGGCCCGGAAACCCGGGCAACCGCCGGTGACAATGAATCAGCTCCGCTTACAGCATATCCTTGGTCGGGGATAATCACCACCCGCGATTTGATCGGGACATCCTTGTCCGCCAGCCGGTCGCATCTGAATGTATACTCACGAGGCGCCACCACCTCTATCAGTTTTACCAGTTCGGGTTTGATCAGCGCCAGATTTTCCGCAGTGATGTCATAATGAAATTTCCCCGGCCTTCCGCCGGTAACCAGCAGGCGGGTTCCGCTCCGCTTCCAATCACTTCTCAAAAGGTTTTTCCCGGTAGCCGAGACCGTCACCATAACCGATTCCGGCGGAGGTTCCATCAATACCAGGTCACCGGGTATCTCCACCTGGGTTAAGGCCAGAGTAATCTGATTTTGATACACCTTTTCGGTGACAACATGAAACCACAAAAGCGCCGCCAGAATTAGAGCGGCGATTTTTACCCAGAGATTTTCAAACAATTTCGGCATGGATTCTCGCTATTCCCGGCCCGGCCGCGGACTTACATTTTGTTTCCCCTGTTTTTTAGAACAGTCAACCTGTCGAATTTACCAGTCAGGTTATGCTCGATAATCAAATCAGACCGGATTCCGGAATTAAGATGTACCGGGTTTATAATCGCCGGATGATCCAGATTTATTTCCAGGTCCGGCTTTTTCGACAGATAATCTTTCGGATTGCCCCAGAAGAACCGGAGATGACTATTGCCATCGGAGTAAACCATATCAAGGAAATCGTCGCCGTTGTAATCGGCATCCCAGTTGATTGTAACCTCACGGGTAGGCTGGGGCTGGTCGAAGTTAAACCGAAACTCGTATTTTTTCCTGGCCGTCGGTTCATCCACCGGCAATCCGCCAGCAACGGAGTAGATTAAGAGATGCAGATCGGCCTTTTTCATCAGAAACATCTTGGTCGCGGCGATAGCGCCCAGTTCGAGCGCGGACACGATTAATTCTGGTCGCTGGTCGCCGTTATAATCATTAATCATCAAATTACAGTGCGAATCAGACAGCCGGATTTCTTTATTGAATGCTGTTCCCGGGTAACCGTTACTATTGCACAGGTAAAAACGCAGATGCGTCTCGGCATTTGTCATTCCGCCGGTTGTGTGCGATACGGCAATGTCGGGGCGGCCATCATTGTTAAAATCTCCCAGCCAGCTTTGGATGTAACCGGAAGCATCGCCATCAAAAAACTCC
>DAOWOO010000262.1 GCA_030642025.1 Candidatus Zixiibacteriota bacterium
AGCTCGTAGGTCATGGCCAAGCCCATTGCCAACTCACCGCTGGCCTGTTCCATGTAGAAATCAATGGTAATGTCTGAGCCTTTTTCGATATACCCCGGGGCCAGTTCCGGATTGGCCGCGGCGCGAATATAGACAGGCCCGGCGGCAAAAGCCTGGCTTGACACAAGAAGCGCCAGACAGACTAATACCCCAATTACATAAGTGCGTCGCATAGTACACTCCTATTCTGATTATTATTTATATCCTAAATAACCACTTATACCGATGAAACCCTACCGCAAAGGGTTTCATTATTATAAAAACTGACATCCACGACAGTCTGAATACCCGCATCGGTTTGAACCGAGTCGATTCTAAGGGTATCACGAATGCCGGGATCAGCCTGCGCCACAGCGGAGGCACAAAGGAATAGTAACAACAGGGCCAGAGCGGTTAACATCCTGTTAGCCATAAGACACTCCTGTTTTAGCACTTTTTTGGTCGAGAGTAATAAGCCGTATTTATAGCCCATAAGTTACCCTGATTCACATAATAAACATACCGGGATTACCCAAAACTGTCAAGAGAAAATTGTATATTGCAGCAAGACACGCTGGAATCACTACTGTTTCATTAACTTGGAGATCATTTTCAGAGTTATCTGTTTACCAGTACCTAAAACATATCTTTGGTGGTGGATCGGGCGGATCGAACATGTGCCCGGCATACACCTTGGTGTATCGGAAAAAAGTAGTAAAGCGTGCATTGGGATAAAGGAAAATGAAAAAAAAGATAGCGATTGCCGCATTCAGGCGTCTAAAAACGCCTGCGTGGCCAATGATCAAAACTCAGCTCCGGGGCTGCATTAAGCAACTATCACCATTACCGCTATTTCTTTGATTTGGCGGCCACTTTACGTGGCGATATCTGCTTTTTACGGCTCTTCGCTTTTTTCATCTCCTCGGCGAAGATTTTTTCAAGAGTATAACTGGATGGCACAAAATTCAACAGCGCCTGCTCGAAAAGCTGGTCAACTATTTCTATGAAATAGAATTTCGTCTTCTTAATAATATCGGGCGGGAGGTCCTTGAGGTCTTTTCGGTTTTCTTTCGGGATGAATATTTTTCTGATTCCGGCGCGGTAGGCCGCCGATATTTTTTCCTTGATGCCCCCCACTGTCAGCACTTTACCGCGAAGCGTCACCTCGCCGGTCATGGCGATATCATTTCTTATCGGCCGCTCGGCCATAAGCGAAGCGATCACCAGTGACACCGTCACGCCCGCCGACGGTCCATCCTTGGGAATGGCCCCCGAGGGAAAATGGATATGTATGTCAAGATCATCGAAATCAGCATGGTCGATACCGAGCATGTCGGCCTTGGAGCGAACATAGCTGTGCGCCGCCTGAATCGACTCCTTCATAACATCGCCCAGCGACCCGGTAGTGATGACCTCGCCGGAGCCTTTCATCTTGAGACCCTCGATAATCATCAGATCGCCGCCCATACCGGTCCAGGCCAATCCAACAGCAACCCCGATTTCCGGTTTCTTGTCCGGCATCTCAGGGACATAAACCGGCGTCCCCAGAAATTCCTCGACCGTCCGGTCATTTACCCGATAGGTTTTACCAGCGCTTCTGGTCTTTTCCCGGGCGGTATGACGGCAAATACGGTCAATCAACCGCGAGAACGTCAGAAGGCCTGCTTCCTGCGTATAATAACGGATAATTTTCTCCAGCCCCTTGACCGTAAAACCAAGCTCACTTCGCCTGAGGTTATGCTTTTTTAGCGCTTTGGGAATAATATGTTTTCGGGCGATATGAAGTTTTTCCCGCTCAATGTATCCCGATAATTCGAGAAACTCAAACCGATGATTAAACATCTCGGGAATCTCGTCAACTGAACTGACTGAGCAAATAAACAATACCTGGCTCAGATCAATGGGTATGTTGATATAGTTGTCCAGAAAATGGCGGTTGTAGCGCGGATCGATCGCCTCCAACAAGGCCAGCGGCAAAGCGGTATTGGCATCATCGGCAAAATATTCAATATCCTCGATAAGAATAACCGGGTCACAAACCCCGGTATCTTTTAATGTACGTATGAAAATGCCGGGGCCCGCGCCAAGGAATGTCCGCGACGAACCCTTGATATCCGAAAGATCTACCAAACCGCCGACCGAAAGACGGGCGAATTTGGTTCTCAGTCCCCGGGCAATGGCACGGCACAGCGAGGCCTTGCCGGTTCCGGGAGCTCCGGCCAGACAGAGCACCGGACCCTGATCGACACCCCCGGAAAGCTGTCTTAACACCAGCCATTCCATTATGCGGTCCTTGATCTGTTGGGAGCCGTAGTAATCGCGATCAATATCGGCTTCGATTTGTTTTATACCGCGGCCGGCTTGTTTGCAGACCTTGTACGGAATCCCCATCAACCAGTCGAGGTAAACTTTGGTGGCGGCAAACTCCGCCGAGGCGCTGGAAAGACGCCCCAGCCGCTCGGCTTCAATTATTGCTCTTTCGCGAACCTCCGGCGGAAGCATACGAGCACGCCGGATATCGCTTTTCATCTGCTGGGATACTTTATCCTCGATAAATTCATCGCCGAGCTGGCGTTTTATTTCGTAGAGCTGCTGCTGAAGATAGAAACGCCTTTGTTCCTCGGTGTTCCGCTCCTCGATATTGACTTTTATTTCCTGCGTGATTGTAATCCGCTGCAACTCGGCCCGGAGAAGTTTCAAAATCTTGCGGAGCCGCCGATCGGCGTGTATGGTTTCCAGCACTTCCTGCCGGGCTGAAATCGGCAGATGAAAA
Source organism: Candidatus Zixiibacteriota bacterium (assembly GCA_030642025.1). Classification (GTDB taxonomy): domain Bacteria; phylum Zixibacteria; class MSB-5A5; order GN15; family PGXB01; genus DAOWOO01. Next base: position 2,792 of record DAOWOO010000262.1, read on the forward strand.
GCAGTCGCCACTTTGTCGGCAAACTTGCCGGGATCCTGCAAATTCAGCCGGATCACATAGGAGAGTTCATCGGAATAATCCGGGTTTATTCGGGTAATCTGTTCGATTATTTCAATGATTTCTCGACAAAGGCAGTTGGTTTTTTCGGTGCTCTCTATCTTTTGTTCGACAAAACCGATCCGCGCGGTCAGGTACGGGGTTGTCCGGTCTATCTCCAGCAGAGCTATCCGTCGAACTCCTTCCAGAGAGACTATTTTGGAATCGCCGGGGCCATCTTTCCATGATACCAGCCTGACCGCCATTCCGACCTGACACAGGTCTATATCCTCGGCGGCAACATTACCCCTGGGTGAATAAACAACACCTATCAAATCATCTTTGCCGGCAGAATCCTCTATAAGGGCTATATTGGACGGCCGCCCGACCTGTAATGATACCGTCTCCCCGGGAAAAATAATCACTGTTTTGGCCGGAATTATAGCCAGAACCGGCTCGCCATCGGCGGCCAGGAGGGGAATTTTCGACGCTGATTTCTTTATCATTGCCATCCTTTTCTTATCATATCGGTCTATTCGATATAGACCTAAACGGCGTTGGGCAAAAAGGTGTGTCTATATTCTTGAACCCCTCATCCGGCCACAGCGTTCCCGAATTACCCGGCCAGACGGACAGCCAACTGCTCGGCAATCTGGCCGATCTCGAAATCCGGAAAGGATTTAAGATTTTCGAGATTAATTTTTATCTGCGACGGTTCCAGGCTATGTCATTGCCATAAATGCCGAATTCAATGGAGAACTTCTTGCCGGTTATATCAGCCG
>DAOWOO010000311.1 GCA_030642025.1 Candidatus Zixiibacteriota bacterium
AAAGGCACCCTTGAGGGATTGAAAATGCTTCTGAAGGGTGAGATAAAGGGCCGGTAATATGTAACCTGTTTGGCTTGCCAGATTAATCTGTTCCATTAATTCATAAAACAGTTTTATCGAATCGATTGGGCAATATGAATTTCCCCATCCCCACTTTCCTCTTGACTTAACCCGTATAATTCTTATACTTTTTAGCACTCTAAAGTAGAGATTGCTAAACTTTTGGATTAAGTTGTTGTTTAAGTTTGAGTAAGATGGCATTCGAAAATCTAACATCTCGGGAAAAGCGGGTTCTGCAGAATCTGATCTGTCATTATATCCAGACTGCCGACCCGGTCGGCTCGCGGGTCATTGCCAATAAGTACCGTATGGGTCTTTCATCGGCGACTATCCGTAATACGATGCAGGATCTGGAGGAAATGGGGCTAATTTCTCAGCCGCATACATCGGCGGGGCGGATTCCCACCGATTCCGGCTATCGGATTTTTGTGAATACTCTTCTAAAACAGGAGCCATTGACCGATTCGGAAAAGAAATATATAAAATCGATTGTCAACCAGGGGGGGAAGAGAATTGATATCGTCCTGAGCCAGACCAGTAAAATTCTGGGGGATATAACCAGCCTTCTGGGAATAAGTATTTCACCCAGATTCGAGGAAGGGGTTCTTACCCGCATGAACCTGGTGCCGGCGGCTGAGGGTAAGATTTTTGTTATTGTTGCCGTCAAATCCGGATTGGCCCGTTCGATACTGATGGAGATCGAGTCTGATTTTTCTCCGAATGAACTCAGGCATTTCGAAGATGTACTTAATGAGCGGCTCAGCGGACTGACTCTGGGACAAATCAGACGGACCATAAGCGAACGGCTGGCCGATACCGACCTGTCCCCGCGACTGGTCAAACTGTTTGTCGATGCCCGCACTAATATCTGGAGCGATAAGGACACAACCCAGATTCATGCCACCGGGACCGGGAATTTAATAAAACAGCCCGAATTCGCTGACCGCGAAACGCTTTTATCGATTATAAACATCCTTGAGGATAAAAAAGAGCTTATTGAATTTATCGACTCCAAATCGCTTGTCGAGGGGATTATTATCACCATCGGCAATGAGAACCCGATTGACGAAATAAAAAACTGCTCGGTGGTAACATCAAAATACCAGGTTGGGAAAATCAGCGGCACTATCGGCATTATCGGTCCGACCCGGATGCCGTATTCCAAGCTGATTTCTATTGTTGAATATACAGCCAAATCGCTCACCGATACGCTGTCCTGATGATGAGGAAAAGATGACTGAGAATAATAATGATAATAAACACAATGCGGCGGATGATCTCAAGGATGCGAAGGTCGAAGTAACGGTGGAAAGTAAGGGAAAAGAAAACGATTTGTCGGTCAAAGATAACGGGGGCGCAGAAGAATCAGGCGATATGCCGAAGGAAACCGGGGATAAGGAAAAACAGGAACCGCCAACTCCGGATGAAATAATCGCCGACCTTCGCATAAAGCTTGAGGAATCAGAAGACAAACACCTCCGGTTGGCGGCCGAGTTTGACAATTTCCGTAAACGTACCGCCCGCCAGTATGAGGATATGATCAGGGTCGCCAATCAGAATATCATTTCACAGATTCTTGAAGTGGTGGATAATTTTGAGCGGGCGCTGGAAGCAGCCGATAAATCCTCGGATCATGATTCTCTCTATAAGGGTATGAAGCTGGTTTATAAAAACCTGTATGATATACTGACTCGTGAAGGGCTGGAGCCGATTGAGGCAGTCGGCCGGGAATTCGACCCCAATCTGCATGAGGCGATGATGCAAATCGACTCGGATGAATACCCCGAGGGCACGGTGGTGCAGGAGATAACCCGGGGGTACAAACTGGCCGGTAAAGTGGTTCGTCATTCGCGCGTCAGTGTCAGTAAAGGCCCCGCCGGTGATGATGATAAAAAAGGCGGAAAAGAAAGAGAATAGATATATTATTTTGAAATATCGTTTTAAGTTAAAGGAGATAAAAACATGGGCAAGATAATCGGAATCGATCTGGGAACGACCAATTCTTGTGTCGCCGTTCTCGAGGGGAAGGATTCGGTAGTTATCCCAAACCAGGAGGGCGGCCGGACGACACCGTCGATTGTCGCTTTCACCAAGGCCGGTGAACGGCTGGTTGGCGCCGCGGCCAAAAGGCAGGCAGTAACCAATCCGGAGAACACGATTTTTTCCATCAAACGTTTCATGGGACGCCATCACGGTGAGGTTACCGAGGAAGAAAAAATTGTTCCTTACAAAGTTGAAGCCGATGATAAGGGAGAAGTTATTGTCGTGGCCAATAACGAAAAGTATGCTCCTCCGCAGATTTCAGCCATGATTCTTCAATCGCTAAAAAAGACGGCTGAAGATTATCTTGGGACTGAAGTCACCCAGGCTGTTATAACCGTACCTGCTTATTTCAACGACTCCCAGCGCCAGGCCACCAAGGATGCCGGTAAAATCGCCGGGCTGGAAGTGCTGCGTATTATCAACGAACCGACGGCGGCTTCGCTGGCTTACGGATTGCATAAGAAAGCCAATGAAAAGATCGCGGTGTTCGATCTGGGCGGCGGAACCTTTGATATTTCCATTCTTGAGCTTGGCGACGGTGTCTTCGAGGTGCGCTCAACCAACGGCGACGGGCATCTTGGCGGCGACGATTTCGATCAGCGGATTATAGACTGGATGGCCGACGAATTTAAAAAGGATCAGGGGATAGACCTCAGGCAGGACCGGATGGCGCTTCAGCGTTTGAAGGAGGCCGCGGAAAAAGCGAAGTGTGAACTGTCCACCACCATGCAGACCAATATCAACCTGCCGTTTATCACCGCCGATCAGGCCGGCCCCAAACATCTTGATCTTAGTTTAACCCGCGCCAAACTGGAACAGTTGACCGACGACCTCCTGAAAAGGACGGTTGGGCCGTGCCGTCAGGCGCTGGAAGACGCCAAACTATCGGCCTCGGATATCGACGAGGTGATACTTGTCGGCGGACAGACCCGTATGCCGAAAGTCCATGAGATAGTTAAACAGCTTTTCGGCAAGGAGCCGAATAAGGGCGTTAATCCGGATGAGGTCGTGGCGGTC
>DAOWOO010000419.1 GCA_030642025.1 Candidatus Zixiibacteriota bacterium
GTTTGATCACCAACGGGAGAACCTGGTTTTTCAGAAACGCAGGCAGGATAAGATTCCCCGTTGGCTGGGCGGAAAGAACTATCGCGACGTTACCTCGGACTATGTCGATGTATGCGATGTAACGGTGACGTTCACGCGGGAAGTTCCTGATTCGGTTGATATCGCCTATCTGTGTGTCTTTAATGACGGTAAATTTCGTGTCATCCATTGGGGACCTATCAAGCAAGGGCATGCCACATTCACGGCGATGGGGCAGGGTATTCTGTACCTGCCGGTCAGCTATGAGAATGAAGAAATCGTGCCTCTGGGACCACCCTTTATTTTAAACACTGACTGCGGCATGACTCAACTTGATCCCGATTCGATTGCAACGACCTCAGTACGGTTAACCGGCATAACAATACGGGCTCTTTCAGCATCGACCGAGACCGTCAAGCTGGCGCCGTTGAACATGAGCAAGGAGTATGAGTTGTTCTACTGGCGTGATAGCTGGCAGCTTCACCAGAGTTTTGTTGCCGACTCAGAGGAAATGCAAATAACCGGTTTGCCGTCGGACGGCCTATACTGGCTGGCGGAGGTTGGATCGAATCGGAAGGAACGTATTTTTACCGTTGAGGATGGTCGGCAGCGATTCTGGTGATCTCAAAACCGGAAGTTTCCGTAAGTCGATCCCCTGTGATTTCGACACTTTGACTTTGCGCATGGCGCTCGCCGAGGCGAGTCAGGATTATACCTATAACTTGCCTTTGAATTTTCACTTCCCATAGAAAAGATCATCGGCCCGGGCGGAGATATGTCGGGCAAACGATGAGCGTTTGATTCCGGTGCCCGATAAAAGATATATGATTGTAAGAGCCGTCACACCTTTAAGTTATAAAAACAAATCACCTGCTACAAGAGAGGAAAAGGCTAAAATATAAATTCGATTCGTCGATAATCCTATAGATAGAGTACCGGCTGAAACTTTTCTAAATGGGGTTCTATGCCTGTAATACTTGTGGTTGACGACGACCCTGTAATGCTGAATGTATTGCTTAAGACACTCTCCAAATATGATTATCAGGTAATCACAGCCGATTCTGCAGAGAAGGCGCTTAGAAAATTTAATGCAAATTCGGATATCGACCTTGTTGTAGCCGATCTCGAAATGCCGGATATGACCGGTTTGGAATTAATGCAAAGGCTCTCACAGTCATCCCGGGCGGCCATGGTTCCGGTCGTTATTTGTTCCGGTCATACTGATAAATCCTCATTAATAGGGGCTCTGAAAAAAGGCGCAGTTGATTTTATCGCCAAACCGTTTAAAATTGGGACACTTGTGGCCACGATAGATTCTGCTCTGACCAAAGGGAAATCTACCATCCTGACGATAATTGATAAGCCTGAAATCAGTGATCCTCTGGCATTCATTATTGAGAAGGGCGGTTTTGAGGTTTTCAGGGCGAGTACTGCTGAAACCGGCCTTGAAATACTCCAAACCCATAAAATAAACATTGTTATTATTGATGTCAGCCTGCCGGAAGTGGCCGGGGAAAAACTGGTAAAGGATATCAAGTCAAAATATCGTCATGTTCCGGTGCTTCTCGCCACCGATCTGACAAATGAGTATTCGGAGAAAATAGTCTCAGATTTCGGTGCTGTCGGTTATATCAGCACGCCATTTGACTCTACTGTTATAATAGAAAAACTCCATAATCTGCTGAAATCAATTCCAGTTGAATCTATCGTCTGAGCGCTGATAGACTCAGTTACACTTTTCAGCCGCCAAGGCACGGTTTGGCGGATTATCGATTTTCATCCGATAGTCTTAATTTTTTTAACTTGACAGAGTCTCATGACGCTAATAATTTGGCGGGATATTTTAATAGGTTCGTATTGGAACCGGCCCGGCCGGTAACTGGTCGGGGTTGAGGAAAAACGCCAGAGGGGAAGGCAAGGGAGAAAATACGAAAGTAACTCCCATTGTTTGCGAGGAAGGAATCATCTTACTGCGGGATTGATACTTCTTTTTTTCTTACTTTTTGGGTAGCGAGAAAATTGAATAACTGATACTGTTCATGCCGGTACAACAGGCGCCGTTTCGAGAGGAAACCGAGTATGTTGACCGGGTGGACAAAACTCTCGGGCATTATTTCCCGGGACTTTTTAAACCTGTAGAAGGGAGAA
>DAOWOO010000019.1 GCA_030642025.1 Candidatus Zixiibacteriota bacterium
GCCGGTAATATTCTGAAATTCCGCAGCGCTGATCGGCATAAGTTGCGCCCGGCCGCCGGAATTGCCGGAAACATATTTCATCGTTTCCAGGAAGACCGTTTCGGCCGGGAGATTAACCCCCATCGCAAGGGTCGGCGTGGAAAAGATAACCCGAATTTCGCGGGCGCGGTACCCTGCCTCAATCGCCCGCCGTTGACCGATAGTCAGATCGGCATTATGGAAAGCGATACCGCGCGACAGGATCTGCCGGAGAGAACGCACCAGAAAACTCGGCTCGTCCTCGTTCAGACGGCCCAGAGTTTTTTTCGCCTCCGGCCATTTAACCAGCGAAGCCAGCCGGAAAGCGGCGTCGATAGTATCCTGTTTTGATTTCAGAAACACCAGTTTGCGGGTATCATCATCCTTGCACAATTGTATTAATCGCTCGCCGGAATTGTCGCCGTCGGGCAATTGGAATTTCTCGCTTCCCTCACGACCGCTGTTGAAACTTCGGAAATGAAACTTGCCTTCGGAGACCACCCCGAGAAAGAGATCAACCGGCCGGACTGTCTCTTTCAGAACCGTGCATCCCAGCCAGTCGGCCATTATGCTCTCATCACCAAGCACTGCCGAAAGGGCGATCAGACGCGGGCGGCGGTCAAAAAGATTCAACTTGGTCAAGGCCAGTTCAAGCTCGCCGCCTCGTCCGGGATCGCCGATCATCTGCAATTCATCGACTATAACCAGTCCGATCTGCCGGAGGATATCCAGGTTAACGGTCAGAAGTTGATTGAATTTCTCATAGATAACAATAGCCAGGTTGAAATTGCCAAGTATTAAATCATCGTCGTTTTCCGGATGGTCGCCGGTGGCGATAATTGTCTTGATGCCCAGTGGTTCGTAGCAGTTGCGGAAGTATTCATACTTTTCCTCGGCAATCGATTTTAACGGCAGAAGCATAATGGCTCGCTCGCGGCGAAGCATAACCGCCATGGCCGCCATCTCGGCACAGAATGACTTCCCCGATGAAGTCGGCGCCGATATTAAAAGATTACCGGCACCGCTCTCCCTGACATTGTCAAGAAGTCCCGCCATCACGGCCTTTTCCTGCAGCGGCAACAGATATTCCCCCTGCCTTTTCGCCCAGGCGTCGATTACTATTTTCGGTATTCCATGTTTTAGTAAATCTTGAAGTTTCATATCTCCTCCCGTTCGAAAATGTCATATTCGGAACTACCCGCAACTGCCGAACCCGCACCGGGGGCAGGAAAAACAACACCCGAGGCGAACCAGTTTAATCCCACAGTCAGGACAAACTGTTTCCGTATATGTAATCACGAACTCATTACGACCTGAGGGTATTGCACCTGGAATTATAGAGTTTATACCGTCCGACAGACTATCTGTAATACCGACACTTTCCTCATCATTGAACATGACTTATCTCCTCTTTTATGATTATCGACGCAAAATGAATATACTGCACATACGTGCAGCTGTCAAGCCGTTTTTTTTATAAAATATATAATTTTCAAGCAATTACGATATATAGAGTAACACTGCCGGACACTCACAATATATGGGAATACAATCAAATCGCCAGTAATTATCGGGTGGCAGGACCTTTTAAAATCAGAACAATTTTCCCTGAAGTCGCTTCAATTATTCGAGATTGTGAAAAGGGCGGTATATTTCGATTTACAAGTCACCAAAGACACCGGGACCAAAACCCGACACCTGCTGAGTATACACCACTCTACAAACCGGGAGCGGTTACCGAATCGGGTGCAAGCAGGTCAACCACAGTACACGGCAAGACACCAAACTTGGTGTTGCCGGCCGGATACCGGCGAGATACCGCCGGCAAGCCGGTTTTCGTGTACAAACCCGGTTTTACCTGCAAAACAGATTCCGCTGGCGGACCGGAATACTGATTCATACGCAGTACGGAAACATAAATATCATTACGGGTGGTATTATTCCGTACGACTGTCAATGTCGGTTCGACTCTGTTCAGCCGAAGATTGGCAAAAGGGGTCAGTATTACCATTGAGGTTAGCACAATTCCGAGAATCAGATTCCTCGGGAAACAGCACTTGAGGTTAATGGCGGGGCAGGGTGCCGGACTGTTATTAATGTCGGGCATGGGCATCTCCTTTCTTTCGTCAGGAAATGCCCGCGTCTGCCAAATATCTTATTGTGTATCTCTCAGTGTAAACTCAACCGAATACGAAACCCAGATATGCACCGGACGGCCGTTCTGGATAGCCGGTTTGTATTTACACTTATACGCCGCGGCCACGGCGGCTTCATCAAAGCCGGCCTTGGAACCCGAGGATTTCAAAACCCGCGCTTCTCGAACGTTACCGTCTTTGTCAACCAGCGCCTGAATCCAGACCACCGCCTCCATTTGAGCGATTTTTGCCTGGCGGGGATATTCCGGTATTTCTTCATAGATCATCTCAGCCGGAATTTCTACCGCAACAAATTCGCCGGGAGCAGGCATATATTCTGAGGGATCAATATCGACCACGATATCCCCGGTGCCTTCGGCCTCGATAGCGCTGACATCGGGCGCTACGATATCGGCCAGTTCCTCACGTGAGGCGATCATAACATCCTCGTCGAGGACTTCATCATCAGCTACCGGTTTGGGGATACCGACTTTCGGGGCCGCCTTGGTCGGCTGGGTAATATCGACACGCGGCTTCTGCTTGGTTACCGTCGGGGGCGGACCAAGATCAGCGATAGTTTTGATAACGGTCTGCTGAACCAGAACGGTATCCACATGTGTCAGCACCTTGTACAGGTAACCTCCGCCAACGATAACAGCCGTCAGCATTGCCGTGAAAGCAATACCGAGAAACAGATTACGCTGGTAGCAGGTTTTAAGCTCATAAGCTCCGTAGCCGCCATACATGGCATTAAATGGTCTGGCCATTATAAACCACCTCCTTCAATATAGTTTTGAAGGGCATCGGCGACTATTCTATCATCCTTCACATCCCACTCGCCTATGGCATAGCGGTATGAGAACCTTTCTTCTTTGGTCAATTCTTTGACCTTTTTGTTCAACTGCTGAGCCTTGGCGGCATTCCAGGATCTTTCCAGCAGGTCAATCTCATCGAGAATATCCACCATAGAATTGTATCTGGCGTCGTCACGAATGAGAATAAGAGTATTCAACCGGGGAATGTCAAAATTGAGGTTCTTCAACACTGACCTCAGTGAATCCGAATTAACCCGGTAACCGGTCGTATCTCCCGGAGGAGTAATCGACGGGATTAACTGCGGCAGACTGTCGGCCGGGTTGCAGATATTCCAGAAAAATCGATTATCGCCATCAATCCGTAACTGGAGAAGTTTGCATTCGGCCACTTCAACCTCTTTCTGATCTTTCTCGGGAGGAAGGTTGATTTCCATAGCCTGGGGCATGGAGAAGACAGTCGTAACCATGTAAAATATAAGAAGCAACATGACAATATCGACCATCGGCGTCATGTCGACCCTGACATTGATTCTGCGTTTTTCCCGACGTCTGCCTTTTCGCGCCTTATCTCTTTGGGCTCCTTCACCACCGGACATTTATATCACTCCTTTCAACTCGCCTTTTACCGGGTTATCCATCTTTTTTGGTCTCCGCCTCATTGTCGGTGATAATCAGAAAACGGGTAATATCCCCTTCACTCATCGCTTTCATCACATCATCCATCACACCGAAACTGGCATTTCTATCGGCCTTGATGACAATGAGGGCACGGTAATTCACCGATCGCGCCCGGTTGATAACGGAGCTGACATTATAGACGTCACATTCGGCATATTTTCTCACCGTCGTGGTAAGCTCTCTGCCCTCGATGACAATCTTCTCCTTTTGCAGGAAATCGACAAATATCGAGTCATACTTGGTCACCGTGATATTTATAATATCTTTATCCGGTAACTCAATCTGAGAATGCGACTCCGGCAGGGTTACCGCTTTGGTTTCCGGCGGCTTGAAGCTGGTGGTGCTCATATAGAAGATAAGCAGAAGGATGGTAATGTCCACCATCGGCGTCATGTCTATAACAATGCCGACGCGACGTTTCTTCTTAATCGCCATTTTTTACTTACCTTCTTTCTCCTTCAACAACTGAATGATCTCAAAAGTCGCTTCATCGGTGGTGTAGTTGAAGGCATCCACCTTATTAACAAAGAAATTATAGAAAAAGATTCCCAGAATACCGGAGACCAGACCGCCAGCCGTGTTAACCAGCGCCTCAGAAATACCAACCGCCAGCGATTGAGCATCGATTACGCCGCCCTCGACATTACCGGTCGCGGCGAACGCACGAATCATACCAATCGTGGTTCCCAGAAGACCGACCATGGTCGCGATTGATGCGATAGTCGACATGGCAATCAGGTTGCGTTCCAGGAGTGGACCCTCCAGAGCGTTGGCCTCATCAATGGCAGCCTGAGTCATATTAAGACGCTTTTCGGTGTCGATGGAACCGTCATCCTTGATCTGACGATAACAATCAATACCGGCTCGCAGAACATTGGCGGTGGTACCGCGCTGCTTGTCGCAGGCCGCCAGGGCGCCATCAAAATCATCGGCATGCAAAAGAGTTATGACTTTTTTAAAGAATACCTGAACCGAGCTTTTACCCTTGGCCACTTTATACAGTGAGAAGAAACGCTCCGCCACAAAGGAAAGAAGCATTATCAAAACGGCTATAAGCACCACAACAAGCGGGCCACCCTGGTAAATAGAATACGGAATGGTGCCGTGCGGCTGAGCCGCGAGGATTACGCCCCAGATAATATAGGCGATACTAAAGGCGGCGATAGTGATGACTGTAATAAACAATGACTGTTTCACTTTTACAAATCCTCCGGAATTTTATTTTTATTTTTTTATTTTCCTTTTATATTTCCACGCTCTTGGCCGCATTAAGGATAAAACAGCCGAGAGAAATATAAAACCCATAGCCTAGAAGTCCCAGGTAGGTACCGATACCGTAGCTGTCTCCAATCTGGGTTAGCATCCCGGTAGTATCAAATGAATATGACGCACCCACGACGGAAATCATAATACCCAACACGTAAATAATAACCGGGATAAAACTCAATTTGAGCACCTTTTTGATCTGGAGTGCTACCGAATCCTCATTGCCTTTGGCCGCATAAATGGTATACAGGTTGTATCCGGCCAGTCCGAGACATGAAAGTATGTAGACAATAATCAGAATTGCCGATAATATAAGAATAAAGCCCGATGAAAAAATCATACCGCCGACACTGCCCAGCAAAACGACGGCTCCCAATCCGGTAATCGACTGGTGCTCCCGCTTGATCTCGGTTCGTTTTTGGTGCGACGTTAATGAGGCAAAACCGGCCTCGTCCCGTTCCACTTCCGGGGCGGCGGGTTCTTCTATTACAGCCTCAGTAGCCGCATCAGTTTCCCCGGTTACGGCCGCCACTCCACCCTCAACGGGAGGCTTTGTTTCGGCTTCCTCACCGGCAACGGCCAGAGTTGAATCGGCCAGGGCATCTTCTGCCAGTGAATCCGGAAGAACCGCCGCTGTCTGTTCGACCGCCGATTCGTCCTCGACGACGACTTCATGATACCCTGAAAACCAGGGGAAGAACAATGAAACGACCAGGAGCACCGAGGATATGGTCAGGACAATCCGCTCGTTACCGGATACCCGCGGCTCTTCAAGAGTATTGTGATCACGCACTCCGGTTCCTGATTTCCGCTTGCTGAGCACCCGCTTAACCCAGAAATCTTTTTCCGAGTCGGACTTAAATAAACTGCCTATTTTCCCCGGCTTCACTTCAAAGCCAAGATAGCGGTACCGGTCATCAGGGTTAAACTCTTTTCCTTTCTCGTTTTTTTCGGCCATATATTCTCCTATTATGATTAATCCGAACTAATGTTCATACTTAACCTGACGGTGTCCGTCGGTAGCCGCCGCATTACCCGGGTCGCATTTGAGGACTTTCAGGTACCAGTTATCCGCTGCCTCGAAATCCTTAACCGCCTGTTCTTTCTGCCTGGCACCGACACGTTCAACCGCTCGGAAATGATAAGTCTGGGCCGTCCACAGCATCATATCTATATCATCGCACTCCGAACCGCCCTTATTGGCGGCGCAGGTGCGGGCCTGTTTAAGAAACTTCAACGACTTCGTGTAATTGCTGGGACAAATACCACCGAAATAGGCATAACCCAGTGCCTTCATGGCATCACAGTCATCGGGAACCAACTCCAGCACCTTTTCATATTGGGCAACCCCGTTAGCGCAGTCGCTGAGCTGGTACAAGTATGTTGACGCCAGCATACTGCGGGCTTTCAATGCCGTCTTGCGATTCTTTTCATTGGCGTATATTTCATCCCAGAAATCGACATCGATCTTTTTCAGATATTCAACGGCCAGTTGAAGAAGATCGACACCTTCCAGTGGATCGGGTCCCGGTTCTACAACAATATCTTCTTCATCGTCAAGACCGAGATCATCATCCTCGACCATGGCCAGACCGCCTTTTTCCTCCAGGTATTTGGCTGCGGTAGCGGCATTATAATAAATAAACCAGTACCGCGAATCGACACCCAGGGCGATTCGTTTCATGTAATATATCAGGGCGTTACGGTAATCCCCTGTTAATGTATAAGCCACCGCTGTTCCATAAAGCAGTCGCTCCTGCGTGGAATCAAAAGCGAGTGAGCGCTCAAAGTAGTTAATCGTATTATAATGGTCCTTCTTGGCTTGATAACATTCACCCATCCGGCGGAACAGTTCCTTGTCACTTACCGCTGAATTAAAATCGGGATCCTGCTGTTCAACCCATTCGGTATGCTTGCGATAATAGACCAGCGCCGAATCATACTCCTGAATTCCTTGGAATGAACGGCCGTAGTAGAAATAAATATCCTTCGGCTCGACCGGTATGGCCAGTACGGTCGCGAAATTTTTATTGGCATCTTCATAACCATGAAGCACTAAGTAAGCCATCCCGGATTCATAGTAGGCACGCCCGGTGACACTGTCGGCCTTCCCGTCGGACAATTCAATAAATTTCTTATATGATCCGATGGCCTCAATATAACGCTGTTTGATTTCCTCGGGAGAGTTGCTGGAACGGGCAGCCATGTAATATATACTTCCGGTGCGCAGCCAGGCTTCAATATGAGTGGAATCCTTACGCAACACGGTCATGAGCTTTTCAAGGGCGCAATTGTAGTCTCTCAACTCCAGACAGGCTTCAGCCCAGCGGAAATAAATATCCAGCGAGGCAGTATCCAGTTCAAGAGCCTTTTCATATTCTGATGCGGCAAGAGTGTAAACCTTACTCTTAAAATTGGCGTCGCCGAGATTGATATGATATTCAGCGATTTTCTCGTCCTGTAAAATCGCCTGGCGGATTTCGGTATCGGCTTCATTGTACATCCCTTTGGCGATATAAACCAGCCCCATTCCGTTATGGAATTCGCCTTTCATTTTTTTGGATTTTTTCAGGCCGATCTTGATATTTTTCTCGGCTTCGTCAATCTTTCCCAGCCTTAACTGAACTTTACTGAGAGCATATAAACCAGAGTAAAATTTCTTATTCTTTTTAAGAGCCGTCTGAAACTGTTCTTCGGCCTCGGCATACTTTTTCTGCTTGACGAAAATCTGTCCCAGCACATAGTAGTTGTATTCATAGCTGGGATCGAGCTTGATATCCTTTTCCAATAGATCAATCGCCAGAGTAGTATCTCCCGCCGTTAATGCCTCGGCGATCTCCTGTTTAACTTCCTGTGATAAAAGAACCGCCGGGGCCAGAAAAACCAAAAGCACAATCGGCGCAATCAGTCTGCGATATGTTAAGTCGTCGAGAAGTTTCAATTTTACACCTCTTTCGGTACAAAAAGTTAATCTGCTATAATACTTTAAAACACCTATTTGTCAAGTGATTTTGTCCCGATCCGATGGAGGATCGATCAACGATTCGCGGCGCTTTCCATAGCGCCCGAAAAAGTATTTTAAACGCCAGAGGAAATATACGACAAGAAGCGCACCGACTATCAGACGCCCCCCTCCCGAAAACGGTAAAGGGAGAAAAATCAACACATAAAAACCGGCCACCAGCACAATCACAGCGGACAAAAGATTAACAATTCCTACCGGACGCGAGTTCATATTACCTTCCTTACATTATAAAATACTCTATAAGTTATACAACCTGCATCATTGATTCTTCCGTTAAGTGGCGACATTTAACTATTATCACAACAATTATCGTGCCGCAGTATTACCCCTGATTAGTGACATTATCTCTTGCAACAACATAAGTTACGATTTTTTCAGTTTCTATGATAGCGGCTATGACATTATTTCGCAAACTCTGCGCCTAAAAATGGAACGTCGCCACTGAAAAAGACATAAGGCCTTGCATAACATAAAGTTATTTTATCTTTTGGGGTTGAGCTTCGGGCGACAACCATTTGGCATAAATTCGTATATTATTACTACTCAAGCGGTTTATTGCAAGTTTTCCATGAAATACTAACGGCCGACCATCAATGTCCCGAGCCGGCAAAAACCGCAGATAGGGAAAAAACTCCTTTAATTCCATATTGAGTTTTTCATTTGAAAAATTATTGAAAAGTCTATGGCTGACAATCGCACCGGCTGTGTCAATAGTAACTTCAACCATTAAAGTATCCCACAGGGTAAGACCTTTGCCATAATAGAACAATCCGCCGGGAATATTTAACGGGATTGAGGGATTAACTACAGAATCGAGATATAGTCTATCTTCTATTCTTATATAGCCAAACGGGAAATTTGAGACTGAACTCCCTGTCGGCGGCCAGGGTTTTGTCGGATAAACGATATTGTTAAAAAACCGAAAAATCAGGTATAGTATTGATTTTTCATGTCGGCCGTTGTACACCGCAGGGGAAAATTCGGCAAAGTCGATTGCAGTCCCGACTTTGGCTGACAGACCGGAATCGGTTTCAAGCAGCGTTTTTACATCAGCCGGATTTCCGGCGCTGTCAAGCGTAATTTCAAATATGGTATAGTTATAATCTCCGGCCGCCTCGCTTTTTGGCAAATAGCAGAAATATGACGGGAAAGACTTTAAGGCCGGAGGCTCAAAGCCGTTTTGCCGAAGGGCCTTATAAATCAGGTCTCTGTCATGTTTTCCCTTCAGCTTACTATATGGCAATTCATACATCACCCGCCTGCCGGAAAACCGTGTATAGAATAACAGCCTCATCGGATAAACAAATGATGTGCATTTGCCGTCAATTCTCGCCGGTGTAAACTGCAAACATTTCAACGATCTTCGAATAGCCCAAATATATCTCACACGTCTGACAGAGTCAATATACATCGAATCGACCGTGCCGAAATCGGAAAGGTACAGGTTAATATCAAAATAGATCGGTGACGACGCGAACAGAATAGTGTCTTCCGGCTCGATCCAGCGGTCTCCCTCGCCGATCATGACAGGGAATTCTACCCCCATAACAGAAAAGCCGCCGGTATCGGCCGCGGCATGGCCGGTGAATAATATTAACTGAATTGTAAAAATGAGTACCGCTCGCATCACCGAATTATAAATTGAGTATTTTATATTGTCAACCATGCCGCCCTGTTTTACCCGATAACTCATCCGGAGTTCCGCATCCGGCGGCCGCGCAGAACAGTCTGGATATCCTTACGGTCAACGATAAAATACCCCGCCCCCAGCGAAATAGCGACTACCAGAACTACAGCCGCAAAAAAGATGGCCCAGCCATTTATAACGACCAGCTTTTGAATAGTATAAGAAACACCCGATGATACCGCCAGCGCCAGGACAATCGAAATAATGGTGGTCCTGTAAAATTCGCTCAATCTGAATCCAAGCAAAGATTGCACGATTCTCGGCATAACCAGAAGATATAGAAATATCTGTGGTATTACTGTTCCAAGGGCGACCCCGTAAATACCATAATGCCGGAGCAGTAACAGGCTCAGACCGAGATTGAGTATTCCCTCGGCAATTATCAGGTAAAGGATATTTTTATGTTCTTCAATGCCATAAAGCACCGAGTTGGCTATAGATTGCGGCAGGTACAGGGCCGCCGGCAGGACCAGAATTTTTAGAATCATCGCCGTCTGCTCATATCCCGGACCGAGCCAGAGATTGATAAAATCATCGGCCAGAAATATAGTTGTTCCGCCGATGATAAAAGTAACGTAATAAAGATACCTGGTTCCCCGGCAGTAAATATATGTGATATTCTCCCGACGACCGAGAGCGTCGTAATGGCTAATCACCGGCCTCAGTGGAAAGGCAACGGATAGGATGAGATTCCGAAAGTATATTATTATACTCCCGGCAATGGCATATTTGGCCACGGCGGAGGTATCGAAAAAGTAGCCGATTAGAACATTATCGGTATTGGCAATCAGAAGCCAGGCGATTGAGATAAAAAAGCCGACACGCCCATAGTTGTACAGCATCCGCAATGTCTCACGGTTAAGGAAGCGAAAGCCGAGCTTGATCTCAGGGAAAAGCCTTTTCAAAGCCGCCGCCCCGATCGCCTGTCGTAAAAGGCTGAATCCCAAAAATGACAGAGACATAGCCACGATCCCATAGCCGTTCATCAAGAGTATGACAATAGTGACATTGCGGGCTATATCCTCGGCGATTAAAAGCCCGTTGACGACATCATACCGGTGAAACGCCCCCAGCGAATCGGCCCAGCTTGACATAATGAAATTAACGGCCACGTTGGCGCCGATTATCAAAAGCACCAGTTGCGCCTGACTTAATATTTCAGGTGAGATATTGAATTTATCCAGCACCAGAAAAGAAAGTATCAATGTAGCCCCGATTGTGGCGATACCGATAAGCGAATAAACCGCAAACCCGGAATTCAAAATTGAGTTGTTTTTATTGTAATCCTTCAGACGGAGATTTTTTGAAAAAAAGCGCAC
>DAOWOO010000049.1 GCA_030642025.1 Candidatus Zixiibacteriota bacterium
AAATCCTATTCTGAAACTATTTTATAATCTGATATTGAAATTGAGTATTGGTAATCCTGACCATCAACCATCCCCCCCCCCAATATATTTAGGAAAATTTGGCAATAAAACATAGACGATTGGCGTCGAATGTATTATCTATGACCCCATGAAGAAGGTAAAAGCGGAAGATGTTATAAATGCCCGGATTCTTAAGCCGGGAAGCGTTATATACTCGTCGGGAAACGCCGCCACACCGCAGGTGTTGCTGGGACAACTGGCCGGAGATCTCTCGATCAAGCATGTTGCCATGTTCAGTATCCTGCCGCTGGGCGACCGGTTAAGACCGCTTTTTTCCGAGGAGCGATGCCAATACCTGACTCATCGGGTTATTTTCAACAGCTATCTTTCCCGCGAGGCGGTTAATAAGGGCTGGGCCAAATACCACCCGATGCACCTCTCGGAGGTTCCAAGATATGCCCGCACCGGCGTGGGCCCGACTGTTGTTTTCGTATCGGTAGCCGGACCCGACCGGGGCGGCAACTACAGTCTGGGAACGACGGTGGAAGCGGTTATCGCCGCAATCCAGGCGGTTCGCAGGGGCGGGGGGGTGGTCATCGCCGAACGCAATCGACAGATGCCGTTTGTGCTGGGGACTACCATCCCGGAGCACTATATCGACTACTTGATCGACTCCGATTACGAACTCCCGATTACCCCGGTGCATGAACCGGATGAGACTGCTATCAGAATCGGGGAGATAATTGCCGCATTATTTATTAATGACGGTTCCGGCCGTGAGCCGGGATCGACTCTCCAGTATGGAATCGGCGAGGTTCCCGAAGCTGTCACCGATGCCATAATCCGCCGGGGAGTCGGCGACCTGGGTATTCACACCGAGCTTTTCGCCGGGGCGATGATGAGACTGGTCAAAGAGGAAATTATTACCAATCGCTGGAAGAAAAGTATAAATTTCTCGATTTCCTCGATTTTTCTTGCCGAGGATCAGGCTGGTTACCAGTGGCTGGATTATAATAGTTCGGTACAGAGCCGTCCCTGCGATTATACCAACAGTGTCTTTAGAATAGCCGAACAGCCCCGGATGGTAACAATCAACGGCGCGCTGGGGGTGGACCTTCAGGGTAATATCTGGGCCGATTCGCTTGACGCCCGAAAAATTTACAGCGGGGTCGGTGGACAGTCAGATTTTATCCGCGGAGTTCAGTACTCCAAGGAAGGGGTGGCCATTATTGCCCTGAAATCAAAGACCCGGAAGGGCATTTCCAAAATAGTCGATCGCTGTCCGGCCGGTATTACCACCACCGCCATTCCGGCGGATCAGGTAATAATTGTCACCGAACACGGCGCCTTTGATCCGAGAAAGTTAAGCCTCGGTGAGCATGCGGTCGGAATCGCCCATCTGGCTGGGCCGGAGGAATGCGAAAATCTCCTGAAGGTCATACGTGATGATCCGGCGTTTCATAAGCGGACGCTGGAGTCAGGTAAAGAGATTCTCGGCTTTATTCCGTATGAAAAGGCCGTAAATTCCTGTTCCTGGAAAAAGTAGTCTCAAATTGGCCTGTTTACCGGCTGGCTCATAAATTATCCGCGCCCTTCTTCCGATAATAGAGAATAGCCAACTCTATGAAAAGCAAGAAGATGGGAATCTATCTGCGGTTAAATAACGGTTACACCCTGGTTGAGGTTATTATTGTCGTTATTATTATGGGCATAATCGCCTCAATCGCCATGAAATCGCTTTCGACCGCTACTTATATAGTCCGTACCGAGGAGACCAAAAAGGAACTGGAGCAATTGGGCTTTGCGATATCCGGGAATCCGGCTATGGCCTCAGGCGGGATAAGGACAGATTTCGGATATGTCGGCGATGTTGGAGCGCTTCCGCCCAATCTCGACGCGCTGGTTGTCAATCCGGGAGGATACAGTACATGGAACGGGCCGTATGTGCGGGACGAATTTTCGGATGGATTGACCAATTCCGAGTTCAAGCTGGATGGCTGGGGTAAACAGTACAGCTACTCGGCAGGTAACACAATCTCGTCATCCGGCGGGGGGAGCGCCATAACATTTACTTATGCCAACTCCACGGCCGATCTTCTATACAACACAGTGTCAATCTCGGTTATTGATCTGGATTATACTCCCCCGGGGGTGGTTTACAAAGATTCCATTCTGGCTTTTTTGACTTATCCCGACGGCGCCGGTGCGCTGGTTGCGGATACCAAAAATCCCAATTCCAACGGCCTGGTTGTGTTTGATTCGATTCCGATAGGCATTCATCGATTGCGGGTTGTGTTTATTCCCGACAGCGACACCCTGACCCGCAATGTGTCTGTCAATCCGGGACAGAACAGTTATTCCGAAATTCAGCACTTTGCCGATGTCTGGTGATTATGATCAGGAATAATCAGAAAAAAGATGGCGGCTTCAGCCTGATCGAGATTCTTCTGGTGATTATTATCATGGGTATTCTGACCTCGGTGGCGATGCAGTCGTTGACATCATCTATTGATGAAACCCGGCGAGTCCTGACTGAGCGTGAGATGGAAATCCTTGCCAAAGCGATTGTCGGTGATCCGTCAATCATGCAAAACGGTCAGCGTTCGGATTTCGGTTATATCGGCGATAACGGCGCTTTTCCGCCCAACCTGCAGGCACTGGTACAAAACCCCGGTTTGGGTACATGGAACGGGCCGTATATTGAGTATGGATTCTCGCAGGACAGCACCGGATTCAAAACCGATGAATGGGGTCAGTTGTATGCCTATACGGGAGGAATTTCGATTGCATCATCCGGCAGCGGTTCGACAATCTCAAAAAAAATCGCCGATAACAGCAATGATTATCTATTGAATTCTTTCACCGGTCTTATCAGGGATTCCGAAAACAACCCTCCCGGTTCCGTCTATGATGATTCCATTGATGTGGTTATAACGATTCCAAACGGTTCCGGCGGAACTGTAAACAAGGCCTGTCATCCTGATCGATTCGGCATGTTCACTCTGGACTCCGTTCCCTCAGGAGCGCATCCTCTGCGGATTATTTATACTCCGAATGTCGATACGCTGCTTGCTTACCTGACAGTACTTCCGCGTCATAAAGGCGAGAAAAAATACAAATTCTCCGCCAATTACTTTGCCGATACGTCCGGTACCGGCGGCGGTGCACCCCTGGCGATATCAATCAGGCAGACCCGGACTCTCGGCGGGCTCAGTTTCAATGATGAAGACATAATCATCTATGACCGGGGTGCGGATACATCGAGCATGCTCTTTGACGGCAGTACGATATTTACCGGCAATGAAGATGTCGATGCAGTACATATCCTGGCAAATAACAATATTCTTTTATCCACTACAACTCAGGCGGAGATTGGGGGAGTATCCTTTAATGAAGACGACGTGGTTATTTATAACCCATCAACCAATACGGCGGCGATATTGTTGTATGGGGATTCTTTGTTCTCCTCTCCTGAGAATATCACCGCCGTGCATCTTCTGGACAGTGCCCATATCCTCCTGTCAACCGATAACACCGCAAGTATAGGAACTCTGAGCTTCCAAAGTCGTGATATTGTTGAATATGATCTTGATACAGACAGCGCCTGGCTCTATTTTAACGGCAGTTCAGCCTTTAATGGTGCTGCCAATGTCAATGCCGTGCATGTTCTGAGTAATGGTCATATTATTCTCTCAGTTAACGGTGTCGGAAGGACAATCGGGTCGCTTACTTTCGGACGGGAAGACCTGGTTGAGTATGATCCTGTCTCCGGTACGGCCACCATGTATTTCGACGGCGACGCCTATTTTACCTCGTTTCCGACAAATATCAACGCCGTTCATGTGGGAAGTGGCAGTGGTAATTTAAGTGGCGGCGGTTCAAGTACCAGTTACACTCTCCGCCCGGACAGCAGTGGTACAATAACAAATCTAACTGATGATGGTTGTGCCAGTAACTATCAATGTGTGGATGAAAGCAGTTCCGATGGTGATGCCACTCGCGTAAAACGCAGTTCGAATTCTTATGCTACCGATGTGTACTCGATTGAAAATCCAGTCGATACGTCCGGAAGTGTCATAAATGTGACAGTCTGGTGTCGAGCCCGTAAGCAACATGTTCAAGGGCAGGTCAGGCCGACAATATATGTCAATTCAACTGAATACAATGGTACGGAACAGAATCTGACCACATCCTATGCTGATTATAGCCGGCAATGGACAACCAATCCAAATACCGGTTTGGCCTGGACCTGGACTGAAATAATAAACCTTCAAGCAGGCGTGAGAATCAAAGGGCAAGGCAGCAACTTCCCCGGCTATTGTACACAGATCTGGGTGGAGGTGTCATATGGGCCCTGATTGCAATAATCGCTTTGCCATGCCGGAAATCCATATTAAGGAATCAGGTTTTACTCTGGTGGAACTGGTTCTGGTGGTGGTTATGATCGGGATTTTCGCCGCTGTGGCTGTTCAGGAGTTAAGCCCGGTAATGAATATTGGAAAAATCAGCCGGACTCAGGAAGAGATGGACATGCTGGCGGCGGCCATAGTCGGCAATCCGGAGCTGGAAAACAATGGCGCCAGGACTGATTTCGGCTATGTCGGCGATATCGGATCACTTCCGCCTAATCTCGATGCTCTGGCATCCAATCCGGGCGGATATACAACCTGGAACGGGCCGTACATTAAAAATGATTTCGAACAGGATGCCGCCGGTTTTAAAACCGACGCCTGGCAGACAGTGTACGCTTACTCCGGGGTTACCATAACTTCAAGCGGATCGGGAAGTAATATTGTCAGAGCGATAGCCGGATCGACTGATGAGCTTCTGGTTAATCGGGTTTCAGGAAATGTTTACGATCTCGATGGTACACCGCCGGGACCTGTTTATCGGGACTCAGTAACCATAAAACTGACCTGTCCTGACGGCTCCGGCGGAATGTCAACCCGGACTGTCAACCCTGATGCCGGGGGATATTTTTCATTTGACTCCATACCGGTCGGCATTCATGACATCATGGCGATATATACGCCGGGAAATGACACCCTTAAAAGACTTGTGACTGTACTTCCAGGCTCATCATTACACAGTCGTTTTGTATTGCCGGCCAATGTCTGGTACGATGTGCAGGATAATCTCGGTTACGGGCTGGTGGCATGCTGGAAACTGGATGAGGGGAGCGGAACCACCGCTTATGATGTTTCCGCCGCTGATCATCACGGTACATTGACAGGTATGGATCCGGCCACCGACTGGGTAACCGGCAAAATCGGAGGCGCGCTTGATTTCGACGGCAGCAATGACTGTGTTCTTTTAGGCGATTCACTTGAACTGGTTGATTATATAAGCGTCTCGGCCTGGGTGAATCCCTCGTCAATCGGCATTGATCGGCAAATTATTTCCGACGGCTACAACGGGTCAATTACTCAGTGGGAATTTAAAACCACCAGCGCTGATGGTAAGGTTAGTTTCCGGCACTGGGCTCCCGGCGAGGTGGGAGTGCAGTCAATACAAACTCTGACGGCGGGGATATGGACACATCTGGTGGGCATATACGACGGGAAGAAATGGAAAATATACTGGGATGGATCACTGGATAATGAAATTACCGACGGCGGCCCGGTGGCTGCCAACCGGAATCTGTATATCGGCGCGGTGGATATAAACGGCAGTCCCGGTCAGTTCTGGGTCGGGGTGATCGATGACGTGCGGGTGTACGACCGGCCGCTGAATGCCGCCGAAGTGAAAGCTTTGTATGAGATGGGGAATTAACGAATGCCCGTTGGAAATATTCTGAAAAGCGATTGCGGTTTTACGCTGGTCGAGTTGATATTGATTGTCATGATACTCGGCATACTGGCCGGTGTTGGAACAATGAAATTAAGTGAGACTATTGATACGGCCAATATTGAGGCGACCAAATCCGAAATGGAAGCGCTCGGCTATGCCATCGCCGGACGGCCGGGAGTATTCTCCGGAGGTGTAAGATCGGATTTCGGTTATGTCGGCGATATCGGCGCCATGCCGCCCAATTTGGATGTCCTGGTAATCAACCCCGGATTGGGAACTTGGAACGGGCCGTATATTAGAAGCATCAACGGTACCGATGATTATAAAAAAGACGCCTGGGATACGGATTATATTTTTACTGATACTTTACTTCGCTCAACCGGTTCGGGAAGC
Source organism: Candidatus Zixiibacteriota bacterium (assembly GCA_030642025.1). Classification (GTDB taxonomy): domain Bacteria; phylum Zixibacteria; class MSB-5A5; order GN15; family PGXB01; genus DAOWOO01. Next base: position 6,184 of record DAOWOO010000049.1, read on the forward strand.
AATATCGACCGCGTTTTTGCAGCCAGTTCAGCCGCATTGCTCAGTAACAATGTTACCGGTTATGTACTCGATGCCAGTATGGATACACCGGGGTCTGACTACAATGATCCCGTGCAGGTTCAGCTTATCTACCCTGACGGAGCCGGCGGCACGGCCGTATCATTATCGAATACCGACATGACTGGAGCTTTTGCCTTTTCACCCATCCCGGTCGGCAATCACACTCTCGGGGTGATTTATATCCCCGATAGCGATACTATTACAATGGCGGTGGGGGTCGCCCCGGCCCGGGATGCCCGGGTGGAGGTCCTCTTTCCCTCCGACCTCTGGTAATGACGCCTTCCGCTGAAGTTTATATTGCCAAAATCAGGATTTCTGTTACATTATATCTATAAGATACCGTCGGATACTGCCTTTGGTGCCCCTGGCGAAGAGCGTTTGAATCGACAGCACGAGGGAAATATGAAAAAGCTGATATTGATTATACTGGTTTTTCTGTTGACCGCTCCGGTCATCAAAGTACTTGCGGAAACCGAGGAAAATGAGTTTTTGCCGATCGGTCTGACCCAGGAGGAAATGCTCAGGCTCGATGAGATCGGTATAAACCATAAAGTCACCTTCCCCCCGACCGGAAACCTGAGAAATTGCGCCGAGTGGGAGCCATCGGAAGGCGTAATTATACGCTGGCCGCTGGGCATCTCGATTTCAATCGTGGCCGAACTTTCGGAAGATGTTATGGTAACTACTATTGTGGGCAGTTCCTCCGAAGAGACCAGCGCCCGATCGTCATATACCTCCGGCGGCGTTAATATGGCCAATACACAGTTTATCATTGCCCCCACCAATAGTATCTGGACCCGTGACTACGGCCCGTGGTTTATTTTCGAGGACAACCGGATGGCCATTGTTGACCATGAGTACAACCGCCCGAGACCTCAGGATGATGTTATTCCGCAGGTTATCGGCGCTGAGTGGGGTATGAATGTATATGGAATGGATCTGGAGCATACCGGCGGAAACCATATGTCCGACGGCCTGGGAATGTCGATATCAACCGAACTGGTCTATAACGAAAACCCCGGCATAACCGAAGCTGAGGTTGATTCAATTATGCTTGAATATCTCGGCAATGATTACACGGTTCTCGATTATATCGAATCCGGCGGGATTCATCATATTGACTGCTGGGCAAAGTTCCTGAACCCGACCACAATACTGGTCAAGGACGTCCCTTCCGGCAGTTCCAGTTATGCTCTTTTAAATGCCCGGGCGGAGTACTTATCTCAGCAAATGTCGCCGTGGGGGAGGCCCTACACGGTTGTCAGGATATACTGCCCGTATGGAACGGCCTACACCAACTCGCTTATTCTTAATGATAAAGTATTTGTCCCGATTTTTTCAAACAGCTACGACGATGCCGCTATTCAGACTTATGAAGACGGCATGCCCGGATATGAAGTAATCGGCTTCTACGGTTCGTGGTACGATAACGACGCCATTCACTGTCGTACTATGGGTGTACCCGACCGGGAGATGCTTTTTGTCGAGCACGTCCCGCTTCCCGATGTTGTCGGCGCCGCGCCTGAAGGATATGATATTTCAGCGACCATAACCGCCTGCTCGGGGATGCCGTTGATAGGCGATTCGCTGAAGGTGATCTATAGTGTCGATGATGGAGTGTGGGATTATGCCCCGCTTTCGGTGGGACATACCTCGGTCGATCCGTGTACCGGAACCA
>DAOWOO010000407.1 GCA_030642025.1 Candidatus Zixiibacteriota bacterium
AATCCAAACTGTCCCGGCATGACCTACAACAATGTCGTACACCGGGCCGGCATCAGCCTTGCCAATGAGTTTGACCCACTGCTTTGTGCTGCTGTCTAATCGAAACACACCTGCCCGGGTGCCGGCCCAAACGCCGCCGGCGCCATCGACTGCAATCGCACGCACATCGTTGCACCCATCCTCTCGGCCAATGGGGAAAGCCTCGTGGTATTCCTGGACAAACGGCGAATCGGTTATGCCTGCTCCGGAACTAACGGCAACAGATACACTTAAAACCCATGCCAATAACAAGATCAACGCTTGTATAGAACACGGCACCTTATTCGCTTTTTCATCTTTACTTCTAAAAGTCATCGCTACAACACCTCTTTAATAGCAGCAGCACTTATGAGATTGGAATTCCATAGCCCGGTTTTTCTTATCTTTTCCAGACTCGCGATTTGTTCCTATTGCTGATGCTCGATTGCAACGACCGAGACGATGTTGTCGGGAGCCTGGCGCGGGACATGAATTACCAGAGTGTCCGGCTGTTTCTCGGTTTTTAACAATATCCGATCAGGGTCGGCGAGCAAATAGACACGTTTGACATTCAATCGGCCGATGGGCACTTTGAGAGTACCGTCTTGAGGCCACTTGAATACATGAGCGTAAAGCTTGCCGGCCTTCTTGGTGCATCTGCCCCACTGAGGCCGCTCGAACGGACTGGCGGTTGTGCCGTAAATAGCTTCACCATTCGCGGCCATCCACCGGCCGATGGTTTGCATGGAATCTATGCTCTCTTGAGGAATCGAGCCGTCACCTTTCGGACCGATATTCAACAGGTAGTTGCCGCCCTTCGAGACAATATCAACGAGGTTGCGAATCAGTTTTTCGGGCGATTTCCAGGCATGGTCGTGGTCGGAATATCCCCATGTCGTATTCATCGTCATGCAGACCTCCCAATCGACGCCGGGGATTCCGGTGGAGGGGATAGTCTGCTCGGGTGTGGTGAAATCGCCCTGTTCCGGTTTCCAGGTTCTCAGGCGATCCACGGAATCTTCTTTCTCGATATGCGGAATATGATAGAGGCGGTTGTTCGAGATAATGGCCGGCTGGAGACTGCGCGCCATAGCCATCAGTTCGTCGGACTTCCAAAACGGACCCTCGTTGCCCTTTTTCGAGTAGTCCCACCAGATGACGTCAACCGGGCCGTAGTTCGAGAAAAGCTCGCGCGCCTGATGGTGGAGATAATCGACGTAGATATCATGATTGCGCGGGCCGTTCGGCGAAGGTTTGCCCTTGAGCGGATGGGGCAACTGGTCGGCTTTGAGATAATCGTACTGGGGATGGTGCCAGTCTATGACGGAGTGATAGAAGCCGACCTTCAGACCCTCGCTGCGGACGGCGTCCACTATCTCAGCGGCGAGGTCACGGCCAAGCAGGTCATAGGCATCGTACGTGGTGTACTGAGAGTCGAACAGGCAGAAGCCGTCGTGGTGTTTACTGGTAAAGACCACATAGCGACATCCGGCCTGGCGTGCGAGTTTCGCCCACTCGCGGGCGAAGCCTTCCTTGGGACGAAAGAGCGGGACTGCCTCGTGGGCATATTCCCAAGTGTCGGCGCGGACGCGCTGCTGGATCCATTCCATGCCGCCTCGCTCACCGACGGGTTTGCCTTTCCACGTCCCTGCCAGACCCGAGTAGAGGCCCCAGTGAACGAACATGCCGAAGCGGCTCTCCCGCCACCACTGCATACGGTCATCTCGTTGCTGCCTTGTCTCGGCACAAGGGCCGTTCATGTCGGGAGCGTTTTCTTTGGTACATGCCGAAGATATCAGCATCAATCCAAAGGCCATCACCAAAATAACCGACAAGATTGACTTTGCTCTTCTCATATTCGTCTCCTTTTCACAGGCTGCTGCTCACACTGTGAGCAATAAGAATAATCCTTGCGTATAAAATTCTACCAAAAGCAACCATTAACAGAAAGGTGTATTTTGAAAACCACGAAAGGGCAAAACTTTAAAAAATATGTGCCGCCAACAATAGAATCGACTTTCTTGTTGCAGTACCTCAGTTACCGGTATCGCCGCGTAAATCCAACTATTCAATCAGAGGATTCAGCCGGGCGTAAAATAATCTGGTCAATGTATATGTGGTCTCTGTCTTCGCCACCCTGAGCGGAAGCAGTGCCGTCACCTAAGCCGATAGTGATTTTCTTTACAGAGGTCAAATCTACGCCGCCATCACTGAACTGCCCAAGGGCAATAGTCCACTGACGCCATGAATCGGACTGGCACGCATG
>DAOWOO010000265.1 GCA_030642025.1 Candidatus Zixiibacteriota bacterium
GGCCGATTTTATCTATGAAGACTTGATGATTAAAAAGTATATCAATGCCAGGCTTGATAATGCCGGATTGGCCAGGATTGAAATTCTGAGGGCTCCCAAGAAGGTCACTATCAATATTCACACCTCGCGGCCCGGAATTGTTATTGGCCGCAAAGGCTGTGAGGTGGATAAGCTCCGTGAGGAATTGCAACTTTTGACCAAAAAAGATATCTCCTTGAATATTATAGAGGTAAAGAAACCTGAATTGTCTGCCCGCTTGGTAGCCGACTCAATTGCACGACAGTTGGAAGGTAGAATTTCGTACCGCCGGGCCATGAAGAAAGCTCTGGGAGCCTCAATGAAAATGGGGGCAGATGGTATTAAAATTATGTGCAGTGGCCGTCTGGCCGGTCATGAAATCGCCCGCTCGGAGAAGTATATGGATGGCCGGGTTCCGCTGCATACGCTTCGGGCCGATATCGACTATGCCACCTCGACAGCCAGGACCACATACGGCTCTATCGGCGTGAAAGTGTGGATCTGCCGTGGTATGGTTATGGGCTGTGGTGAGCTTTCGAGCCCCGATGACTCTGATAAAGCCCAGGTCGATCGCCCCGAACTCGAAGTTAGCAGCCGGCGGGAAAGACGGCAGAGAGACGAGAGGAAACGCAAACGCCGCCCCCGCGGTCGCGTTCGCCGCGGCGACGATAGGGCACCTTCTCGGCCGGATGGCGACAACTCTCGATCATCAGGCCATTCGCCCCACCGGAGTGGTGGTTCCTCCCGGAAACCGGGATCCAGGACTAACCGGCCGCCTGTCCGGGGAGAGAAGAAAGGCGATAACAAGCCGACTGCGGCAAGGGCTGAAACTAAACCGGCGGCCAAACCCGCCCCTGAAAAGAAAGAAAGCGATAATAAATAGCGCCTGAGACAGTGCACCTGCATTCTGGAGTATAGATTATGTTAATGCCGAGCAAAGTTAAGTTTCGCAAACAGCAGCGAGGAAGAATGACCGGTAAGGCATACCGGGGAAGTGCGGTCTCTTTTGGCCAATTCGGCCTCAAGGCGCTGGAGCCGGCTTGGGTAACCGACCGTCAGATCGAAGCCGCCCGTATTGCCTTGACGAGATATATAAAACGTGGTGGTAAAGTCTGGATAAGAATATTTCCCGACAAGCCGATTACCAAGAAACCCGCCGAAACCCGCATGGGTAAGGGCAAAGGCGCCCCTGAATATTGGGTGGCGGTGGTTAAACCGGGACGAATTCTCTTTGAAATAGAGGGTGTGGCGGAGTCGATGGCCAGAGAAGCATTTCGTTTGGCGTCCAACAAACTCCCTATCAAGACAAAGTTTGTAACTCGTGCAGATACCGGAGGTATCTGATTATGAAGATTCATTCGCTTAGAGATATGTCGCAGGAAGAACTGAAACAGAAGCGGCATGAATTGATGGAAGAGTTGTTCAATCTGAATATGCGGAGAAGTCTGAAAGAGTTGGACAACCCTCTTCGTTTACGCACGATCCACCGGGATATTGCCCGGATTGAGACAATATTTTCCGAGGATAAACTCGGCGTTCGCAAGATTGTCGATTCGCCGGTGTCCATTCTGGATAGGCCCGACGACAAGGGCAAAAAAGTGAAGACCGAAAAAGAAGGCGAGTAAAAGGATAAATGCGTATGGCCAGAAACAGGCGAAAGGTCAGACAGGGCAAGGTGGTTTCCGACAAGATGGATAAGACCATCGTGGTTAGAATAGAAAGGACCATGAAGCACCCTCTCTATGAAAAAGTGATCAAGCAGTACGGCAAATTGTACGCCCACGATAAGGCAAATGAAGCCGGTATCGGCGATCTCGTGCGCGTTATGGAAACCCGGCCATTGTCAGCGATGAAACGCTGGCGATTGGTTGAGATTGTGGAAAAAGCCAAGTAAAAAGGGTGACGCCGGTTTATGGTGGGTATGAAGATATGATTCAAGAACAAACACAATTGATTGTAGCTGACAACTCCGGGGCACGACGGGCAATGTGTTTCCGTGTTCTGGGCGGCACCCGACGGCGTTACGCGCGGCTGGGCGATATTGTTGTCGTAACGGTGAAAGATGCCATTCCCGGCGGCACTGTTAAGAAATCTGAAATTTGCAAGGCGGTCATTGTTAGGACCAAAGCGCCCACCCGTCGTAAAGACGGCTCAATCATCCGCTTCTCCGACAACGCCGCCGTGATATTGAATGATCAAAAGGAACCGCGCGGAACGCGTATCTTCGGACCGGTGGCGCGCGAATTGCGCGAGAAGCAGTTTATGAAAATAATCTCTCTCGCTCCTGAGGTATTGTAAAGGAGCCGTGTATGAATATTAAAAAAGGTGATACCGTATATATCAGACGCGGCAAAGACCGTGGCAAAACCGGTAAAGTGCTATATGTTTTCACCAAGTCTAACCGGGTAATCGTCGAGGGTATCAATTTGATCAGCCGTCATTCGCGGCCGAGTCAGACCAATCCCAAGGGTGGTATTATTAAAAAGGAAGCTCCTATTCATCGTTCGAATGTGGCCTTTTACAGCAAGACTATTTCGGCGGCAACAAAGATCAGTTACAAGGTTATTGATGAAGGTGGCAAGAGAACCAAAATTCGCATATGCCGCAAAACAGGTGAGCAGATTTAACGGGTTGGTATATATGGCAAGATTAAAAAATATCTATCAGGAAACAATAGTTCCCAAACTGGTGAAGGAACGGAAGTACTCCTCGCTTATGGAAGTGCCAAAATTGACCAAGATCACGGTTAATATCGGCATGGGCGAGGCGATTGCCAATCCCAAGGCTCTGGATGCAGCAATGGCGGATTTGACTATTATTGCCGGCCAGAAGCCGGTGTTAACGATGGCCCGGAAGTCGATCTCAAATTTCAAGCTCCGCCAGGGCGCCAAGATCGGGGTTAAGGTAACTCTGCGACGCGAGCGGATGTATGAATTTCTTGATCGCCTGATGAACGTCGCCATTCCGCGTATCCGTGACTTCAGGGGAATATCGAACAAATCATTCGATGGGCGAGGTAATTTCAACCTTGGCATTAAAGAGCAGATTATTTTTCCGGAAATAGATTACGATAAAATTGACAAGATTCGCGGCATGAATATCTCCATCACCACTACGGCCAGGACGGACGAGGAATGCCGCCTTCTCCTGACCGAGTTGGGAATGCCGTTTGCCAAGTAGGAGAAATTGTGGCTAAGAAGTGTTTGGTCGAAAAACAGAAACGGAAACCGAAATTTAAAGTTCGTGCATATAGCCGGTGTCGACGCTGTGGTCGGTCCCGAGCCTACCTCCGCCGGTTCGGCCTTTGCCGAATCTGTTTTAGAGAGTTGGCTCTGGCCGGGGAAATTCCGGGCGTTGTTAAAGCCAGTTGGTAATGAAAACAAGATAGAGGCATCAATATGTCGATGACTGATCCGATTGCGGATATGCTGACCAGAATAAGAAACGCCTCCAAGGCCCATCGCCGGGCCGTGGATATTCCGGCGTCCAATGTTAAACGCGAGATCGCGAAAGTGCTCCTCGATGAAAAATTCATCAGGGATATTGTTGA
>DAOWOO010000249.1 GCA_030642025.1 Candidatus Zixiibacteriota bacterium
ACCGCCCTGTTTTTCGCCCGTAACCGGAGAATACAGAGATCAAAAAATCCGCTGGGCGCGGATTCAAGTCATTTCTGGCGATGTACGTCCTGCCGGCTGGTCAACCATATTGATCATACCATTTGTCAGCGGTGCGGCGCCGAGCGACCCACCAGCGATAGCCACAGAGTATAAAGGCCGACTACTTTTCTTCCAGTTCTATCAGAACGCCCGATGTTGATTTGGGATGGATAAATGCAATTTTTCTCCCTGAGGCGCCGATACGCGGTTTTTCATCTATCAGCGAATATCCCCTGGTCTTTAACTCCGCCAGTTTTCTCTCTATATTCTCAACGGCGAAAGAAAGATGATGCAACCCCGGCCCGCGCTTGTTTAAGAATTTCCCGATAGCGCTGTTTTCATCGGTCGGCGCCAAGAGTTCAAGAGCGGCGACGCCTTTCCGGCGATAAAAGACCACCTTTATTTTCTGATCCGGCACTTCTTTTATCGGCGAGGGTTCGGACTCCAGCAGTTCCGTAAATAACTTTACGGCTTTATCCAAATCATCGACAGCAATACCGATATGTTCCAGTTTCATGGTCTGCTCGCCTGAATTTATTCCATTTCATCCAATGGTGCATTCAAATCCCGGAATTCCTTCTCGGCGGTGAAATTGGATTGGTACGGCTTGATCCAGTGGTCGCCGGAACGATACACCATAACCGAATATGAACGCTCAGTTTCACCCCCGAGAATGGATTCATAGGTTATCCGAACATAAGCCTTCGCCGAATTCTCCATAAGCTTGATACTGTCAACTTCTATACTTTTAAGAGTGTCGTACTTGTACAGCTTGACCCGATCCAGTTCATAGTAATCCGAAAGCGTCACCTCAAGCTTGTAATAATCGAATTCATTTTCATACAGGACGGTTTTGTCGCCTTCTTTTGTTCTGCGGATAAACTCGTTAAGGGTGTGGCGAATAGCGGCATCATCGAACATCTCGGCATCGGTTTCAACCTCAGGAACGGCTTTTTCCGTCTCGGATGCACACCCAATTATAAAAAACACGACAATAACAATTAAAAACAGTTTACATACTTTCATTATATTCTCCCCAGATATTTCTCAGGCAATCGGATATTTCACCGACTGTTGTATATTTCTCTACAGCATCAATAATAGGATAAACGATATTTTCTTGTCCCCTTGCAGTACTTTTCAATACACCGAGAGATTTTTCCACGGCGGCATTATCACGGTTTTTCCTAAGCTCCTTCAAGGCGGCTACCTGCCGGTTTTCCAGTTCCGGATCGACTCTCAGCAGGTCTTCTTTCTCCGGCTCCTCGGAGACAAATTTATTAATACCGATAATCACCCGCTTATCGGTCTCTATTTCCTTCTGATAGTTATATGCCGCTTTAGCTATCTCATCCTTGAAATAGCCGGTCTCGACACATTTCACCGCCCCGCCACGACGCTCGATTTCATCCAGCAGTTCAAGTACCTTTTTCTCAATCTGCTCGGTGAGATATTCCACCAGGTATGAACCGGCCAGAGGATCAGCCGAGTCGGCCGCCCCCGATTCATAGGCAATCAACTGCTGGGTGCGAAGCGCAATTTCGGCCGATTTTTCTGTCGGCAGAGCGAGCGCTTCATCATAGGCATTGGTATGAAGCGATTGCGTCCCGCCCCAAACGGCCGCCAATGCCTGGAAGGCAGTCCGCACAATATTGTTCTCCGGTTGCTGGGCCGTCAGGGTCGACCCACCGGTCTGGGTGTGGAACCGCAGAAGCATCGACTTCTCCGATTTGGCGTTGTACTTATCTTTAATGATCCTTGCCCAGATTCTCCGCGCGGCCCGGAACTTGGCTACCTCCTCAAGGATATTACTGTGCGAGGCAAAGAAAAATGACAGCCGGGGCGCGAACTCATCTATATCCAGCCCGGCGGCCATCGCACTTTCGACATAGGCCACCGCATCGGCCAGAGTAAAGGCTATCTCCTGTACGGCCGTTGAGCCGGCCTCGCGAATATGATAACCGGATATTGAGATAGTATTGAATTTCGGCAGGTTGTCTTTGGCGAAAGTAAAAATATCGGTAATGATACGCATCGACGGTTCCGGCGGAAAGATATACGTCTTACGGGCAATAAACTCCTTGAGGATATCATTCTGGATAGTGCCGGAAATTTTATCCGGCGATACACCCTGCTTTTTGGCAACGGTGATATACATTGCCAGAAGGATTACCGCCGTGGAGTTTATTGTCATTGATGTAGACACTTCGCCCAGCGGGATTTTATCAAACAGCCGCTCCATATCGGCCAGCGAGTCAATCGCCACTCCGGTCCGGCCGACCTCGCCTCTGGCCATCGGGTGATCGCTGTCATAACCTATCTGCGTGGCCAGGTCAAAGGCTACTGACAGGCCGGTCTGGCCTTTTTCCAGAAGATATCGGAAACGCCGGTTGGTTTCCCCGGCGGTACCGAATCCGGCGTACTGACGCATCGTCCAGTACCGCCCGCGGTACATATCAGGATAAATGCCACGAGTGAAGGGGTACTCTCCGGGGAGAGAATCATCCATCCTACCAATCATATTTGCACCGGCAACTATCGGGATTTCGATACCGGAAATGGTGTATTTCTTGTCGGCCACTTATTCCAGCTCCAGCAATTTATCGCCTTTTTCCACCGCCCGGCCCGATGATACAAAGACCTCTTTAACCGTACCGCCGAACGGCGCGCGGATCATGTTTTCCATCTTCATAGCTTCGATAATAACCAGCGTTTTTCCCTTTTCAACAGCATCCCCCGCCTTAACCTCGGCGGCAATAACCAGCCCCGGCATCGGTGCGGAAATTATTTTATTCTCGGGTCCATCGACGACCACCCCGGCTTTTTTACGAAGCTCGGCCAGTTCGAACAGCTCGACTTTGACATTCATCTGCCTGCCTTCGAGAAAGACATCGAGCTTGCTGCCATTACCGACAATATCCACTTCCGATGATACCGAATCGATTTTAAAAAGGAACTTGCGGTTGCTAAGGCGGTCAACAATCACATGGTGGCTATTCCCGTTATACTGAACTATATAGCCTGAACCGTCAGGAGCCAGGCAAAGATCATACTCGTTGCCGTCAACTGTCACAATGTATCTGTCATTGGTTTCTGCCATGACCTACCTTGCCCTGTCCGGTTTTTTAACGCCCTGGCTTCGATAGTACTGCACCCACCCGCTTTTTTGCTCGGTCCCCTGAGAAAGATTCATGGTTATTTTCTGACGATTGATATAATCGTAGATAACCGCCGCAATAGCCGCTTTATTCTCGGCATTTTTCTCATGCCCGATAAAATTGCGATCGGGGAATACCGTATCGACATAGCTGGTCGAATAATCCCCGGACAGGAATTCTTTTGTTCGCATCACTGCCCAGGCAAAGACAATAGTCGTACTGACACCGGAGATACGGTACTCAGTCAACGCCCGCACAGTGCGCTCAATTGCTTCCTCACGAGTCCGGCCCCAAACAATCATCTTGGCGATAATCGGGTCATAGTAAATCGGTATTTCGGCACCTTCGACCACTCCGGCGTCTATTCTTATTCCCGGCCCGGTCGGTTCACGGTACTCGACAAGTTTACCGGTGGACGGCATGAAATCCTGATGCGGGTCCTCAGCGTATAT
>DAOWOO010000400.1 GCA_030642025.1 Candidatus Zixiibacteriota bacterium
CGACAATTCTCAGTCCCGGAACAGCCTCGGGTTTCAACTGAAAATATGCAAAATCAATCAGGAAATCCTTGCTCGAAAACCCATCGGCCAGGGTTTGATTGCTTGACACCGGATCGCTGGATCCCGATGACAGCCCAATAATGACATCAGCCCGTGACGATACCCGCCCCGTAATATAAACACGGGCCCGGATACGATGACGATGCCTGACCTCGGCCTTGTCTTCCTGATTGATAATCTCATGACGATAACGGAAATCACCTTTCAATTTAATATTCTCCGTCCAGTCGCCGGAATAAACCCGGCCAGGTATTACCAGTATGATGACAATTGATAAAACCGATAAACGTTTCATCATCTCTCTCTACTCCCGTATTGTTATCCCACCATATTTTTAGCCTGCAAGTTTCAATCTCTCAGGACAGTAATTGCCATGTTTACCTCCCTTTAAACAACGTGCTTTAAATGCTTTTTATATTCTGTTTGAGTACTCAATACATCTTCCATTCGATCTCATTGTCTTTTGGGATGAAACCGATGAAATGTTAGGGAATTATTAGGACAACGTTAGAATGGCATAAAACAACTATACCATTGCGAGACTATAAGATAACACAGAGATAATACAATAGACGACCGGTGGAATGTTTGGTATATATTAGCAGCTATGGGTGAACAGACGGCAGATGAATAGTAAATGTACTTCCCTTTCCGGGTTCGCTTTCCACGTTAATTCGGCCACCATGAGCCAGAACAATATGCTTTACAATGGCCAGCCCCAGCCCTGTCCCACCCATTTTTCGGCTCCTGGCCTTATCGACTCGGTAGAACCTTTCAAACAGCCTGGGAAAATGCGCCGGACTTATCCCGCACCCTTGGTCTTTAACACCAATTATAATCTCGTCTTTGGATGTATTACAGAACAGATCCACCCGGCTTCCGGGATCACTGTACTTTATGGCATTGTCTATAAGGTTTATAAGTGCCTGCTCCAAAAGGAGAATGTTCATTTCCGCTTTAACATCACCCGCACAGGAATAACTGATGGTGATTGATTTCTCTAAAGCTTTAACCTCACAGGCCTGCACGGCCGAGTTCATCACATCGCAAATCAAGACGGTCTCAAATTCGATTTCGCCCGCATCGGCATTCTGCTCAATCCGCGAAAGACTCAGGATATCTTCAATAATGGCATTTAGTCGGTCGGCCTGACGGGATATTATTTCCAGAAAACGCTTTGCTTCCTCGGCATTACTGATAGCGCCGTCCTGAAGCGTTTCGACGAATCCCCTTATCGAGGTTATGGGAGTTTTCAGTTCATGAGAAACATTGGCCACGAAATCGCGGCGAATATTCTCCAGCTTTCTAAGCCTAGTCATGTCGTTTAGAACTAACAGGGCGCCGATTTTCCGGCCGTCACTGTCATGCAGAATTGTTCCATGCGCCTGCAGGAATTTTTGAGTATCATTAGTAAGTACAATCTCGCCTTCAACAGTATCCCGTGACTGAAAGGTTCTGGCAACAAGTTTATGCAGATCGGTGTTCCTGACCACCTCCTGGATACTTCTCCCCTTGACCCGGTCGGGATCGACTCCAAAAAGATCGGCCGCCGCCGGGTTTATGTTCATCAGTCGTTCGTCAGTATCAACCGCCAGAATTCCCTCGGTCATACTGGCCAGCATTGCCTTCTGTTCGTTGCGCTGGTTTATAATGGTGTGAATCCGATCATCGAGCTGTTCGGCCATCTGATTCATGGCTTCGGCCAGCTCACCTATTTCCCCTGTTCTCGATACCGACAGTTTGTAATGAAATTCGCCCCGGGCAAATCTGCGAGCGCCCTGTTTCAATTCCTCGAGCGGTCGGCTGATTTTCCGCGAGAGAGCCAAGCTGGTCAGGGCCGCCAGTACCGCCACGATTAATCCACCCACCATAATCCGAAAACTTATGTCTGACAGGGTCTGTCCGATTGATGATACCGGTATGGATGTTCTCACCACCGCCGTAACTGAATCACTGCTCATTACCGGAACGGCGACATACATCATATCCTGATGTAAAGTACTACTGTAGCGGGTTGAACGGCCGATATCTCCGCTTAAAGCAACCGACATTTCCGGGCGGCCGGCATGGTTTTCCAGCAGGCGGGGGTCTTTCTCAGAATCGCCGATAATGCGACCATCGGATAGCATCACCGTAATCCGCGTGGCGGTCTCTCTTCCAAGGTCCTTGCAAAGACCGTCAATTATTTCAGATTCCTCTGAAATGAGCATGGAGGCGACCTGCCGGTTAACCAGCCGCGCCCGGGCTTCAAGATCAATCGCCGTTTGATCGAGATAAAACCTGTGGAGCGAATCGGATGAGTACCAGA
>DAOWOO010000425.1 GCA_030642025.1 Candidatus Zixiibacteriota bacterium
CCAGCAGGCGGTCGATAATGGCGGTGGTGTCAACACCATCGGCTTCGGCGTTGAATGAGGTTACAATCCGATGACGTAAAACCGGCAGAGCGGCGAATCTGACATCATCCGGTCCGGGAGTCGGTCGGCCATCGAGAATAGCCCGGGTTTTGGCGGCCAGAATCATATATTGCGAGGCTCTAGGCCCGGCGCCCCACGATACCCAGTTCTTGATAAAGTCAAGCGCCTCATCGTTTTCCGGGCGGGTGGCGCGGGCGATTCCGACAGCATATTCAACCAAATGATCGGATACCGGAACCCGCCGGACCAATCTTTGAAGCTCAATTATGTCGTTGCCGGATAATATCTTATCGAGAGAATACTCCTGCGTAACAGTGGTTGTTTTGACTATAGTCTGCTCCTCGGATTCCGACGGATAATCGACATAAATATTGAACATGAATCTATCAAGCTGGGCCTCCGGAAGTGGATATGTGCCCTCCTGCTCAATCGGATTCTGGGTGGCCAGGACAAAAAACGGCTCTTCGAGAGTATAAGTCTCCCCTGCGGCAGTTACCTCATGCTCCTGCATCGCCTGAAGCAGGGCCGCCTGCGTTTTTGGCGGAGTGCGGTTGATTTCATCTGCCAATATGACATTAGCAAAAACCGGCCCCTTGACGAATTTAAATGATCTGATCCCTTCAGAGCGGTCTTCATGGATGATCTCGGTGCCGGTGATATCCGATGGCATCAGATCGGGAGTGAACTGTATCCGGTTGAATTTAAGATCTAAGATGTTGGCTAACGTGGAGATAAGCATCGTCTTGGCCAGTCCCGGCACACCTACCAGCAGGCAATGCCCCGATGATAACAGGGCCATCAATAATTGCTCAATAACCTTGTCCTGACCGATTATAACTTTACCGATTTCGGCCTTTATTTGCCCGCTGGCACTCTGAAGTCGTTCTACTGCTTGAAGATCGTCCATATAATTCTCCCGGATTTATCTGCCATACCGAAAATATGCCAGTTATCACAAGAAATTTGATTAAATTAATGAGATCAATTGACCCAAAATGTTCTTTCAAGAAAAATCAGTAAGTTTAACAGGCATAGAAACTTGTGGAAATCCCCGCATGTCAGGCCTCAGCCCGGCATAGGTATGCCCATGGTACACAAAGAAATGGGGTGTTATCCACAATCACCAACAGTTATCCACCCCGATGTTGACAGGTGAATAACAGTCTATTTACCGACTGCTTCTTTTTCCTTTGTCTTGTCGTTTTCCTTTTTGTTTTCAGGCGGAAGGAATCCCAGGCTTGATTTGCCTTCCTTCATGTTGCAGGAACCGCAAAATACGGCACCCTGCTCGACAACCAGCGATTTGGTTCGGATATCGCCTTCAACATCCGATTTCGCCTGAAGCTCAATATTTTCCTTAGCGTTTAAATTGCCGACCACTTTGCCCGCAATTATCGCCGACTGCGCCTCCACGTCGGCTTCAACATACCCGGTACTGCCGACCGTCACGGTATCAGAGGAAATGATTTTTCCCTTAACCGTTCCGTCAACTCTGATACCGCCGGAGATGTTGATGGTTCCGGTGAAAGTTGTGTCTTTGCCAATAATGGTGTTCATTACTCCACCTTCGCTTTTACCTGAGGGATACTTCATGATTTTTAATATATTTTAAAGGGTTAACAGGTTTTCCGTTTTCTCTTATTTCATAGTGCAGGTGCGGAGCCGAGGATGCGCCGCTGTTGCCCGTCAGCGCAATCCGACCGCCGACCAGGACATCGCTTCCGGTGGTCACCAGAAGCTCGCTGTTATGACCGTATACCGTGGAGATGCCGTTTTCATGTTCAATAATGACCATATAGCCGTAGGTTGAATCAAACCCGGTAAACGATACCTTTCCCGAGGCCGTGGCCATAACCGGCTTACCGACCGCCGCGGCGATATCTATGCCCGGATGAAAATCCTCGGGTTCATCGGAAAAGCCGCGGGTAATGAACCCGTCCAGGGGCAGGCCCTCGGGGAGTTTATCGGAGGATACATTAGACCGCTCGATTATCGCCGGCTGGGGGAC
>DAOWOO010000048.1 GCA_030642025.1 Candidatus Zixiibacteriota bacterium
ACTGTTCAGCGATATTCTTGATTTTATCTTCGGTTTCCAGGATTCTTTCAACCTGTTCGGGTATCTTTTGAAGAGCGTCCATAAGCTCCATTCCCTGCTGTGTCGACAGGTGGCGCATCCGTCCCATCAGCACCGCAACCATGGCCAGGACGATTATCTGCGAGGTAAACGCCTTGGTGGAAGCCACGCCGATTTCCGGCCCGGCATGAGTGTAAACGCCGCCGTCGGTTTCGCGGGCAATCGACGAACCGACCACATTGCAAATCCCCAGCACCGTCGCGCCGGATTTCTTGGCCTCGCGAAGCGCCGCCAGCGTATCGGCCGTCTCACCCGACTGACTTATCACAAGTACAAGAGTATTGTCCTGGATAATCGGCGAGCGATAACGGAACTCCGAGGCGTACTCCACCTCGACCGGTACCCGCGCCAACTCTTCTATCACATACTCGCCGATTAGCGCCGCATGCCAGAATATACCACAAACAACCACAACAACACAACCAACCATCCGCAGTTGATCGTACTGCAGGTTAAGACCGTTAAGACGGGGAATACCCTCCTCTAAATTCAGCCGCCCTCTTATGGCGTTGCGGAGCGTGGAGGATTGCTCGTGGATTTCCTTGAGCATGAAATGATGGTATCCGCCTTTTTCTATCTGATCCAGATCCCAGGAAATTTCCTCGACTTCGGGAGTACACATATGCTTGTCAATAGTGGTAATCTCATACCCATCGGCGGTAACCGTGGCAATCTCGCCCTCGCGCAGATAAACGGCCCGCTTGGTATGTGACAGTATGGCGGAAACATCGGAGGCGACAAAATTTTCTCCGTCGCCGTGACCGATCACCAGCGGTGACCCCTGGCGGGCGGCGACAATTTTGTTCGGCTCGTGTGAGGCGATAACGGCGATACCGTACGTTCCGTCAACCTGGGTCAGGGCCATGCGGACCGCCTCGGTCAGATCACCCTCGTAGTACTCCTCCACCAGGTGAACGAGCACCTCGGTATCGGTTTCCGTTTTGAATATGTGCCCCTTGCTTTTCAGGTATTCTTTCAGAGTTCGGTAATTTTCTATGATACCGTTATGCACCAGGGCAATTTCAGCTTTGCTGTCGAAATGCGGATGGGCATTGATGACGGTCGGTTCACCGTGCGTCGCCCAGCGGGTATGCGCAATACCTCGGGTGGAATTATATGTCTTGCCTTCTATCAATGCTTCCAGATTGGAAATTTTACCGGCGCACTTTTCGGCCGTTAATCGGTCATTTTCGGCCAGCACTACTCCGGCCGAGTCGTAACCGCGATATTCAAGGCGTTTCAATCCCTCAATCAGAATCGGCAGCGCCTGTTTTTGTCCCACATATCCGACTATTCCACACATTTTTTAATTATCCTGTTTCACTTGAAGAAATGCATCACTTCACCGGCAATAATTGTCGACAGTTTCTTTGAATCGGTTTCGACAATCAGCCGGAAAACCGGCTCGGTGTTTGACTTCCTTACCTGGAACCACCCGCGCGGGAAATCGAAACGAAGCCCGTCTCTCCGATCAATTTTCAAGTTATCGAAACTCTTTGTGGCCGCCTTTTCCATCTTTTTTACTCTGCGTTCAAAGCCGGATGGCAACGGCGCTTTCTGTTTTATAGTATAATATGTCGGCAGAGTTCCGACAAAATCCGAGAGGCTTTTTTTCTCCCCGGCCAGGAGTGATGCAATTACAGCCGCACCGACCAGGGCGTCACGCCCGGAATGAAAAGACGGATAAATCACGCCGCCGTTGCCTTCACCGCCGATTATCGCCCGGTTTCGGCGCATCCCGGCCACGACGTTGGCTTCGCCGACCGGAGTATAGTACGTTTTAGCCCCTGAATCAGCGGCCGTATCCTCGGTCACCCGCGAGGTGGACAGATTGACCACGACCTTCCCTTTTTTCTTTGACAAGATATATTTTACCGCCAGCGCCAGGGTTAATTCCTCGCCGATAGCCCGGCCATTTTCATCGACCAGCGCCAGCCGGTCGGCATCGGGATCGCAGGCCATCCCCAGATTGGCCTTATATTTTTTCACCGCTCGCCCAAGCGATCTTAAGTTTTTCGGAATCGGCTCGGGCTGATGTACAAACCGGCCGTCGCCGTTGCAATTCAGCCGGAAAACCTGCACTCCCAGCTGTTCGAGAAGTTTCGGAAGGGCAAATGACCCGGCCCCGTTGATGGCATCGACAACCACTTTTAATTTTGCCTTCTTTACGGCACGGCGGTTTATCACCGAAAGCTCTAGTACCTGATCGATATGGCGTTCAATCCAGCTGTCATCTGAAGTGACTTTCCCAATAGCCCGGTGGTCTTTAAAGGCGAATTTTTCCGAGGCATATACCTTCTTGACTTTCTCGAGAAAGGGCTTGTCTATAAACTCACCCTTGCCGTCGAAAAACTTGAGGGCGTTCCATTCCGACGGATTATGACTGGCGGTAATGCAAATCCCGCCCGCCGCTCTCAAAGCCGGAACTGCAATCTCGACCGTCGGTGTCGGGACAAGGCCGATATCGACGACATCAATACCAACCGACAGGAGCGCCGAAATCACCGCATCCGTAAACATTCCGCCCGAGGGCCGGCTGTCTCGGCCAATAATAACTTTCCCATTTTTCAACACCGTTCCATAGGCGGCGGCATATTTTGAAGCCATAATGGCGTTCAGCGCCGGCCCGACTATTCCCCGTATCCCCGATGTTGAAATCATTAGTTCTTTGCTCAAATTTTCACCTCAATCATCAACGATATTTATCACCTGATACTCATAAAATACATACATAGCATATTAAAAGCAAATACGGATAAATAAGCGTCAAACAGTAAACTGTTGACAGTTTCGATATACATACGCTATTATTGAGCCAGACTTTGGAGAAAAAGATGGCTGTCTATAATTACAATACCCTGGATATGTATTACCAAAAGTCAGGTTCCGGGGATACCTGCCTCCTGTTTCTCCACGGTCTGGGCGGCAATGGCGCCGTTTGGAAGTACCAGCTCGAGTATTTTCAGGATCGTTATGAGACCATAACCGTCGATCTATTCGGCCATGGGCATAGTTCCAAAGGTGTCAATCCGGCATTGGCCCCACGTATCAATGCCGAGGCGATCGACAGTTTCTTCCGCTATACTGTCAACAAGCCGTTTATCGCCGTCGGTCACAGTCTCGCCGGCTGTGTTCTGCAAGAGATTATTAGGCTGAACACGCCCGGACTAAAAGGAGCTGTTTTTGTGGACAGTACCTATCTGGGTTTGAGAAATATCATAAATATGCATATTGATTTTTCCCGCAGAATGCTGGAATGGCCGGATGACCGGCTGAAAGATAAAACCGATACTTTTTTTGACAGTCTTATCGGTGATAATGTATCGGAGGAAGGCCGGGTATTAATAAAATCATCGCTGGATAAATGCTATCCCCGCTGGCTGTTCGAATATGCCGTCGGTTGTGGCGAGTACAATATCAATAATCCGCCGGAAAAAATCCCCATTGACAAAAATCTCCCGATTCTCATTGTCGAGGCTGGACATGGGGTCGGAAGTAATTTCGCCAAGTCATGGATCAATCTCTTCCGGCAGTCTGATTACTATCTTTTCGAAGAATCCTTTCATTATCTCTTTATCAGCAATCCCGAGCGATTCAACAAACTTCTTGAGGACTTTATTACCGGAATAAAGTAATCTTTCCCCGTAATTGGTTTATCACTTTTAATAAATATTCTGCACAGATGCATCATATTTTGGGGTATGGTCGACGTCTAAGAGTTGCCATATCTTACAGTATGCCAACAGCATAGCAAACAGCGCCCGCTTCGGTACGCCATTTGAGCGATTCTTGATTGGAAAACTCTACTATGAATGTTCTACATTACATAAAAGGGCCATATGTTTGCCTGTTGCTTCTGGCTCTTGCCGCCCTGCCGGTATCAGCCGCCAGTTTAACGGTTACCGGTACGGTGGCCGATATATCGGGCAATCCGATTGCCGGAGCGACGGTAATCATAAAATCAGGCTCGGATATTATTACGGGCACAGCCTCAGACAATGATGGGGACTTCTCTCTTGAGGTCGGCCGAAGTGCCCTATACAGTCCAATTCTCGAAATATCCTCTATCGGCTATTTCGGTATCACAATGGATATCAACCTGACCAGGGATACCATTATTGTTCCCGTCTTTCTTGAAAAGGACCCGGTTAGATTGCGCTCACTATCGGTTAGTCCCAGGTATGATCGGTCGGCAACATCGGTATCATTATCAAAAATCAGGGTTGAAAATATTTCCAGACACTCGTTGGTTCCGACCAATCCGATCAGCGCCATTAAACAGCCACAGGTAACGCGCCAGGGATCCAGCCATTCATCAAAACTGCGCATATACGGAACCAGTCCCAGGTATTATATCAACGGGATGGGAATCGGGTATGATCCCAACCACTACGGTATGTTCTCGATTATTCCCGCCTCGGCGATAAGTGAGTTGATATTTCATGCCCAGGGCACCGGCGCCGAATTCGCCCTGCCGGCGGCGATTGAGCTAAACACCCCGCCGCGTTTCAAAAAAGAGTTTGACGGAGAAATAAATATCTCATCGGTGGAAGCCACCGGGCTGATTTCAATCGGAACTGATAATTATTTTCTTTCGGCGTCCGTTCGGAAATCAGTCCTGGATAAGCTGGTTGATCGGCTTAATATCAGCACCGACCGGATGACCATCCCGCCGACCAACTTCCAAGATATTTTCGTGTCATCGGGTCTGAGATTATCATCCGCTGTCCGGTTGCTGGTCGATCATTATCAGGTTCGTGATTTTTTGAGCTATACAACCGGCTCGACAATTAATAACACCGGCGGCGTTGACACCTATCAGCACACCCGTGAGTCATTCATCAGCGCCCGACTGGAAGCAGTTACCCGCAGGTGGCTTTTTCGGTTAGGCGGAGCGGTAAAAACGAGTTTGGAACAGTATCATGCTCTTCCCAACGCCCAATCATCAAAGGATGGAATGTGGGTGGATTTGGAAGCCAACAGCAGAATCTACCGGTTAAATGTCGAGAACCGCTTTTTCCTCGGATCCACACAACTGGCTATTGGCGGCAATATGTCGTACACATCCGTAAGAAATATTAACCTTTCACAACGCGGCTGGAACTTCCTTCCGCCCGATGCCCGAAGCGACAACCCGTATTTGTACCAGGAGGAACTAAACGAATCATACGCCACTTATAACGGACACCACCATGAACTGAACAATGCCGGTTATATTGTCTTTAATCACTGGCGGGGATTGATGGAAATTGAAACCGGCCTGCGCCTGGAGTATTTTGGCAACCTTGCCGATCATATGGAACTTCTAAGCCGCAACGCCTTAAAACTTCATCTTTCCGATAATATAAGCACGCGGCTTTTCTATGGGACCTTCGCCGAAAGCCCCGTCAATCGGATTCTTGAACCATACCAGGTTCTGACTTATGCAAAGTTATCGAAACTCAGTCCGATTTATACCCGGTTGGCATCGTTTCAATATTCCCACGGGCCTGTCAAGATTGGCATCTTCCGAAAATGGATTAAAAATATACCGGTCGATACTCCGGATTTTAATATGGTTAAATCCGATGGAACCGCCAAGGCGGAATTCATCACCATGAAATCTACCGGTTCGGCCATATTCTTCGGCGGTGATATTACTCTCTCAATTGATCGTTTTATATTGCATGGAACTGACCTGTATGCCTATTACAGCTATTCCCGGTCGGATAAGTATATCAGCGGCCTGAAAATCCCTTATGAACTCGACGCCGCCCACAAGCTCTTTTTTGGTCTTGATCACAGGCTGAGCCGGGTTGTTTTGATCGGGGGAGAACTGACCGTGCGGTCAGGGTATCCATACACCCCCACCCGATCGGCTGATATATACCGTGATGAAGACCGCTATTCTTATGATTTCTATATCAGAGAAATTTCCCGTGAAAACTCGGATCGCTTTCCCACCCATGCCGCCGTTAATCTGCATACCGATTTTAATTTCGGAAATACCGAGATTTTCCTGTCGATATCCAATATAACCAACCATGACAACCCAATCATTAATGCCTCCGACGGCTATATTTACGATGCCGGAATCCTGCCTACTATTGGCGTTAAATACTCTTTTTAGTGCAGTTGACATTATCGTCGTTTTATATATCTTGTGCTCAGTAAAACAGGTCTGCCTGCCGCACTGATTTATTAAATATATTGGCGACCTGAAACAAATATAACTGCGTATCTTCGGAGCTGTACGTGGAAGATTTGATATATCTCGACAACGCCGCCACCTCTTGGCCCAAACCTGACGAGGTTTACGATTTAATGATCAGCCTCTACCGCGATTGTGGTGTCAATCCCGGCCGCAGCGGATTTGACAAAGCGATCGAAGCCGGCAATATTGTGGAAGATTTAAGAAACCGTCTGACCCGCTTTTTCGGCGGTGACCAGGCAACCCCCGAAAGATTGTGTTTTGGCTACAATGCCACCGACGCCTTGAACCTTATCATACAGGGGCTGTTAAATTCGGGCGACCATGTTGTCACCACCAATCTTGAGCATAATTCGGTGATCCGGCCGATCAACCACATGGTGCGTGATAACGGTGTTGAGGCTACCTTTGTACCGTTCGACAAGGACGGTTTCGTTAATCCCGATGATATCTCGAAAGCAATTAAGACGAACACAAAGCTGGTCATTATCAATCACGGTTCGAATGTCCTCGGCACTATTCAGCCGGTGACTGAAATCGGCCTAATTTGCAGGGAAAAGGGTATTACCTTTGCTGTTGATACCGCCCAGACGGCCGGGATGGTTCCTGTTGATATGCAGAAAATGAATATCGACGTACTTGCCTTTACCGGCCATAAGTGCCTTATGGGTTCAACCGGTATCGGCGGGCTGTGTGTCCGGAACCATGTCGATATTCGTCACACACGTTCCGGCGGAACCGGGGTCCGCTCGGCTTTTCCGTATCATCTTGATGAGTACCCCTACCGGATGGAATACGGGACCCCCAACATGGTCGGTATTGCATCGCTCTGGGCCGGACAGGACTGGATCGAACGACAGGGCGGCGTGGAAAAAATCCACGCCCAGGAAATGATACTTGCCAATAAACTGGTTGACGGTTTCAAAAACATCGATGGTGTGATTGTGTACTGTTGCGACAGTATGGTCAATCATCTGGCAACCGTGACGATAAATATCGAGGGTCTTGAGGCCGGCGATGTCGGGATCATGCTCGACGTTGACTTCAATATCGCTACCCGAACCGGTTTGCACTGCGCCCCGCTGGTGCACAAACAATTAGGTATAGTTGGCATCCACGGTGCAACCCGTTTTGCAATCGGCCCGTTCAATACCGAGGCGCATATCGACGCCGCCATCAATGCGGTCTCAGAGATCGCCGTTCGGGCCAAAGAACGTACGGCGGTTAAATCAAACAATAAGTAGTCTGAATAGAATCAAATATATCGGGCGGGATCTGCTACGGTCCCGCCTTTTTACGGATATCGATATTCAGGTAAGAGTCATGCTCGTATAACTGTTATTTTGGCTCTTCTTCAGGGAATCAGGTATGATCAGGTTGCCGAACTTTATGATAAGAGTCGTCGTACCATACAAAACCGGGTTCGCCGCTTCAATGAGCGGGGTGTTGATGGTTTAATTGATAAGCAGAAGCCCGGAGCGCCTCGCAAAATCAGAGTTGAACAGAGCGATCGGTATCGTCAACTGATTGAGCAGTCAGAGTTGGCCGATCAAACGCACGCACGAAAATCAACAAACATGCGCATTTCGGAAATAGTCTATGAGGACTGGTATAAACCCGGAAAACTCTGCGATGATACAGATTATGGCAGACCGAAGG
>DAOWOO010000260.1 GCA_030642025.1 Candidatus Zixiibacteriota bacterium
AAAAGGCCGACCAGATGGTGCGTGGCACGGTATCACTGCCGCACGGTACCGGCAAGAAGATTAAGGTGCTTGCTTTTTGCACCGGCGAGAATGAACAGGTGGCCAAAGAGGCCGGCGCCGATTTCGTCGGGTCAACCGACCTGGTCGAGAAAATTCAGGGCGGCTGGCTTGATTTCGATGTTGCCGTGGCCACGCCGGATATGATGAAAATAATCGGCCGTCTGGGCAAAATTCTCGGCGCCCGGGGTCTTATGCCTAATCCTAAATCAGGTACCGTGACTCAGGATGTGGCTACCGCCATAAAAGAATTGAAGGCCGGTCGTATAGAGTACCGTGTTGATCGACAAGCCAATGTAGCTGTTCCGGTCGGCAAAGTTTCCTTTACCGGGGAGCAATTAAGCGACAATATTAAAATGTTTGTAAAGACCATTATTAAGGCCAAACCGTCATCTTCCAAGGGAGCTTATCTTAAGGGACTGGCCATCTGCTCGACTATGGGAGTCGGAATCAAGCTTGATCACCATGCGCTTATTATGGAACTGAAGAAAGGATAGGGTTATGCTGAAGCAGGAAAAAACTGAGTCTATAAATAGGATCAAGGAATACCTGGGAAATGCCGGTTCCGTATTTGTCACCGATTATACGGGTCTTAATGTCGAGGAGATAACCAGGCTTCGCAAAAACCTTCGTGATAGTTCGGTAAAATACCTGGTAGCCAAAAATACTCTGATGTGTATTGCGGCGAAGGACACCAAATTTGCCGGAATAACAGATTATCTGCAAGGTCAAACCGCACTGGCGCTTGGAGCTGATGACCCGGCTGTGGCCGCCAAGATTCTTTATGACTCTTATAAGGCCATACAAAAGCCTGAGATTCGGGCGTTCATTCTTGATGATCAGATATTTTCCGGGGAGGAGATAACTCGCCTGGCCGAACTGCCTTCAAAGGAGGTTTTATACTCGATGATCGTGGCGGCTGTGGAGTCGCCGATGGTCAGTCTTGTTGGAAGTATCGACGGTATGTTTCAGGAACTTATAGGAACTTTAGAGGCTCTGGAAAAGAGCAAAGAATAGATTTTATGGGCTGTTTGCAGGCACGCAAATCATGCTTCTGCACGGAGGCGGCCCATCCGTGTGATTTGGCAGTGCGCGCATGATGAACTGAGAAAAAGAGATAGAATATTGAAAGGGAAATAGTCGTGGCAGAGAACAAAGTCATTGACGAGATAGTAGAGAAAATCGCATCACTTACGGCAATGGACCTGGCCGATCTGTCGAAGGCCATCCAGGACAAATTCGGCGTGACGCCGATGGCCCCGGTTGCCGCTGCCGCCGGCGCTCCGGCCGGTGCTGCGGAAGCCGCCGAGGAACAAACCGAGTTTGATGTTGTTCTTAATGCAGCCGGCGACAAGAAGATTCAGGTAATCAAGGTCGTTCGTGAGCTTACCAGTCTGGGGCTGAAAGAGGCCAAGGCTGTGGTCGACAGCGCTCCATCCAAAGTTAAAGAAGGCGTTTCCAGGGATGAGGCCAATGCGGCCATGGAAAAACTTCAGGATGTCGGCGCACAGATCGAGATTAAATAGTTTCCTTTGTGGAAACAAAACAGGCGTATGTCTTGTTGGACTTTTGTAGACTCCCGCTTTTATAAACGTACGGCGAACGGTCTGTATTAAGGTGGGCTCCCTTGGCATTTATATGTCGGGAGAAAAAGGTAGATAAAAACAGAATCGCCGAGGATAGCTTTGTTATTTCGAGACGCTGTCAAATTGTACTCCCTCGACGGTGCCGGGTGTCTCGGGCTTTCCTTATTTGATTGAAGGAGGTAATTTTGGCGGTCAATCAGAATGGCGAAAGAATAGACTTCGGAACCATAGCGGATGCGGCGGAAATGCCCAATCTGCTGGAGGTTCAGCTTCGGTCATACAATGATTTTCTCCAGGGCGATGTCCCTCCCGAAAAACGGGCGCACCAGGGACTTCAGCAAATTTTCGAGGATGTCTTTCCGGTTACCGATATTCATGAAAGACACTCTCTTGAATTTGTGCATTATTCGCTCGGTTCTCCGCGCTACTCCCTTGAAGAATGCCGCGAACGGAATATGACCCATGCCGCCCCTCTGCGCGCGACTCTTAGACTGGTTTCGTTTGAGGGTGAGGAGGATGCTAGAGAAGTGAAAGACATCATTGAACAGGATGTTTACCTGGGTGAATTGCCGATTTTGACCAATTGGGGTACTTTTATTGTCAATGGTGCGGAACGGGTTATTGTCAGCCAGTTACACCGTTCACCCGGCGTCTTTTTCAACGAATCAACCCATCCCAACGGGAAACTGCTGTACTCGGCCCGGATAATTCCGTACCGCGGCAGTTGGGTGGAGTTCATTATTGATATCAATGATGTTATGCATGTGAATATCGACTCTCGGCGTAAGCTACCCGCGACCACGCTCCTTCGCGCCATGCAATTTGATACCGATGAAGAGTTGATTCGCGCCTTTTATAAGATTGAAAAGCTTTCTCTGGTGGGGAAGAAAGCACCTGAGGCGGTCGACCGCGTTATGGCGGAATCTATTGTTGACAAGGAGACAGGAGAAGTACTCATAGCCACCTGCGAGGTGATAACCGAGAAACACCTGGATGTGCTTAAGGAGGCGGGGATTAGGACAATTCCGGTCATTAAGCGCGAGACCAGCCACGAAGCTCTGGTGATCGTCAATACGATCAGGAAGGACACCACCAAATCACGGGAGGAGGCTCTTTCCAAGATTTATTCACTGCTTCGTCCCGGAGAACCGCCAACCATGGAAATGGCCGAAGCGCTTCTGGAAAGGCTCTTTTTCAACTCCAAACGGTATGATCTGGGTGAAGTCGGACGGTACATGATTAACAATCATCTTCAATTGGATATACCGCTGGAAAAGACCATTCTGGACATCAAGGATTTTCTTTCTATCACCACCTATCTGATTGGACTGCGCAATGGCGTCGGGCAGGTCGATGATATTGACCATCTTGGGAACAGAAGAGTCCGCACTGTCGGGGAACTTTTGTCAAACCTCTTTTCGGTCGGGCTGTCCCGGGTCGCCAAATCAATCCGAGAACGGTTGTCTCTTAAAGATAACGAAGGCACCACACCGCAGCTTCTGGTGAATGCCCGAACGGTCTCATCGGTTATTGACACATTTTTCGGTTCTTCACAGTTGTCTCAGTTTATGGACCAGATCAACCCGCTGTCGGAGTTGACTCACAAGCGACGACTGTCGGCCCTCGGACCGGGAGGCCTGACGCGCGAACGGGCCGGATTCGAGGTGCGTGACGTGCACCATACGCATTACGGCCGCGTTTGTCCGATTGAAACGCCGGAAGGCCCCAATATCGGACTGATTGCATCCCTGGCGACTTATGCCCGGATTAACCGCTATGGCTTTCTGGAGACGCCGTATCGCAAGGTGAAAAATGGCAGAGCCACCGATAACCTGATTTATTTGACGGCCGATGAGGAAGACCGTTATATCATCGCTCCGGCCGATACACCGATGGATAAAAACGGCAAACTGATCGGCGAATTGGTTAAGGCCAGACAGCGCTCCGATTATCCGGTTGTCGCACCCGAT
>DAOWOO010000238.1 GCA_030642025.1 Candidatus Zixiibacteriota bacterium
GAATCAGCACTTATCATTATATCAAATATCTCAATAGATGTATAAGATACTGAACTCACATTGACACTGATTTTTCCCGGGTTTACACCGGTAATAACAAATCTGCCATCCGGCCCGGACATGGCGCCGGTAGTGGTTCCGATAACCTGAATAGAAACCCCGGCAATCGGGTCGCCGGTATCTTTGTCGACCACGATACCCTTGATAGTACCGGTTTCGCCGGCCAGAAGCATTACGGCCAGAACTGTTACAGCGGTGAGGATGAGGGTTGCGGTTGTGATTCTGCGGCTACGCATAATCCACCTCCTTGCGTTAAGGATTTAATTTGTCTTCTGAGGGGATTACACTTATAAGACGAATATCTTCCCGGATTTGTGGAAAAAAATAAAAAGCCCCGGAAAACCGGGGCTTTAATCACTTTTCAGATAATAAAAGATTGCAAAACAGGCAGGTTAGTTACCAATCGGCGGCTGCGGAGGCTGATTTTTTGACTGCTCAAGCGTATTCTTTGCCTGGGCTTCTTTCTGCTTTTTAGATACAATGGCGTAATTAACCAGAAGGCCGATTCCGGAAAACAGAAGCATCAGGCTGAAAATTATCTCGCCTTTATCCCAGGGATAGGGTAGAATCTGGCCGATAACAACCGCCAGCCCTAACCCGACCAGGACCAGTCCCCATTTCAATGACGAAGGCGCATACTGTTCGGGGCGATTGAAATAGAGATATTTGATATTTTCGTCAATATTGCCGGAGTCTATAAGTTTACGACGGGTTGAATGATCCAGGAACAGCTTGAGAATAAACCAGAGCCCTCCAAAAACAACCAAGGGTATTAAGACATCAGTTAACATATTCAACTCCTTTCAATTTCTCTTTTAGCTAATATGACCGAGCCCATAATAAAAAGTTGCAGATTATTAAAATAAAAAAGCGCAACATTTCCCCCCGGTTTTGGTCATATTAATATATGAGCGATTGTTCGCCTGAAGCCAGGGCGCTGGTTGACCGGATTCTGGGCGGTGATTCCGCTGTCTTTAAGCAGTTGGTCGATAATCACCGGCGGTTGGTCAGTCATATCATTTTCAGGCTGGTGTACGACAGGCAGGACAGGGAAGATATTTGCCAGGATGTGTTTGTGAAAGTTTATCAGAATCTGGGGCGGTTTCGGTTTGAAAGCAAGCTTTCAACATGGATCGGACAGATTGCCTACAATGCCGGTATCAGTTATCTTGAAAAAAAGCGGCTCCCGATAGTCGATGAAGCCGCGGCTGATTATGAACAGCCTGCCGACAGCGCCGCTGAGGTTCCTCGTCCTGACAAATTGACCGAAAGCCGTGATATTTGCCGGGCGTGTCCGGTGCGAGATTGACAGACTTCCGGTGCATTACCGGGCGGTTTTAACGTTATACCATCTCGATAGTATGAGTTATGCCGAGATTGCCGATATTGTGGGATTGCCGGAAGGGACAGTAAAAAGCCACCTTTTTCGCGGACGAAAACTTCTGAAAGAGCGGCTGACCGAGAAATACAGCGTGGAGGAATTATGGGATTAAAGCACCTATCCGACGACCAGCTGCAGGATTACCTGGATGGGAATTTAAAAGAAGAAGCAGTTATAAATCATCTGGACAGTTGCCCGCTTTGCCGTCAAAAGCTGAAAGAGTACGAACAGCTCTATACTGCACTTGAAATTGACGAAGGATTTACTCTTTCCCCGGAATTCACGTCGAAGGTTATCGCCCGCGTAGTAGCTGAACCGGTTTCAGCAAGGCAGACCATATCGTCGGAATCGATTCTGATTATAGCCGGCATAATCGGCAGTGTAGCCGCCGTTTATTTTATCGCTGGTGCCCAAAAACTGCTTCTGATGTTCAATCATGTTTCAGCTCTGTCTAAAGAGATGTTGACCAGGACTTATGAGCCGATTACGGAGATACTGACCCGGATGGATATCAACCCGATGCTGGTTTGTGGGGCAGTACTTACTCTTGCCGCGATTGGCGTGCTTGATTATTTCCATCAGCGCGGCAAAGCCAAACCGACATCGCTTTGTGTTTGATGTTTCGAGATTACCAAACCTGCTTGAGAATAAAAATCAATACAAAGATTAATAGCATTCCTATAAAGGACATAAGTGTCCCGTATTTGGCCATATCGCGGGTCTCAATAGCATGGGTGGCAAAGGCGATGGCATTGGGTGGAGTGGAAATCGGCAGACTCATCGCCAGTGAGCAGGCAAAGGCAACTGTCAGCGCACCTATCTTAGGGTCAATCGCCGCCATGGCGGTGGCTATCGGAATTATCAGGTTGGCGGCGGAGGTGTTACTCATGAAATTGGATATCAGGGCGGCAAAAATGATTATTGCAATCAGAAGAACCAACGGGGAAAGAGAAAGCACGGAAAGCATGTTAACCAGAATACCCGAAAGCCCGGAGCTTTTCATCGCCACACCAAGGGTCAATCCTCCGGCCACCAGGATCAGTACATCCCAGTCAAGTTTCTTGAGGTCGTTTCTGTCAATAATGCCGAACATGGTAAAGACCATGACCGGTATCATGGCCACCACCGCCGCCGGGATTCCATGAATCGGCCCGGTCAGCCAGAGGGCAACGGTCAGCGAGAAAGTTATTACTACCAGCAATAAATCCCAGGTCAGCGCCAGTTCTTCGGGAAAAAGCATCTCAAAATGATCGGTTCTCGGCTTGAAAATTTTTATCAGCATGAACCACAGGGCAAATAGAAGTACTACCGCCATCGGAACGCCGATTAGCATCCAGCCTAAAAATGATATCGGCTGACCCATCCCGGCCAGGACACTGGCGGCCACGGCATTGGGCGGTGTGCCGATTATGGTCCCCAGCCCGCCGATATTGGCCGCAAACGGAATCGCCAGAACCATCGCCTTTTTGAACGGGTCGCGGCCTTCAAAATGAGTAAACAGCGGCGCCATTATCGCAATCATCATGGCTGTCGTGGCGGTGTTCGACATAAACATCGAAAACAGCCCGGTTGTAAGGATTATTCCCAGAAGGACCATTTTGGGATGGGTTCCGAACGGCTTGATAAATGCCTTGGCCAGCCGTACATCCAAACCGTGTTTGCTGGCCGCTATAGCCAGAATAAGTCCGCCGAAAAACAGCACAAGTACCGGGCTGGCTATCGGATTTAAGAAAACCCTGTAACCGGAAGCATCAAAACCGAGCGGGCCGTCCGGCTGGCCCAGGATAAAGATACTCAGCACGATAACCATTATCGCGGTGGCAAACGGTGGTATCGCCTCAGTAACCCATAGTCCCGCCGCCCCGACAAAAAGCATCAGGCAGAGCTTCGAGCCGGTGGTTAATCCGGGAATCGGCAGGTAACTCGATCCGAACGCCAGGGCGAGAATAACAAATACCTTGAAAAATCCCTTGGGATTTACCTTGATGGTAATATTGCCGCTGGAATCTATGTTTATCGGTTCGGGCATTTATAACTATCCAATCTCAATTTTGGGGGCACGGTATTATTTCCGGTCTTCAATGTCAAGACCCAATTTCAGATTATTATTATCTTATCAAGGCGGATATTCACCCCCCCCTTTATCTTGTTTATGTCGGCATGTTTTTTATAAAAATAGACAGGTCGGCAGGGTGCGGGACTATTCAGGGAAAAAACCGGCCGAGCCAATAAGACTGACCGAGCCAATAAAACTGGCTGAGCCAATAAAACTGGCTGAGCCAATAAAACTGGCTGAGCCAGTTTTCTGTTGCCAGGCTGTCTGAATTCCTGTATTATTTAGGTTGGAAATAGTATTTGC
>DAOWOO010000146.1 GCA_030642025.1 Candidatus Zixiibacteriota bacterium
AGCTTGATAATGATATCAAAGAAGCTCAACTGGTGATCGGCACCGACGACTATCTCAAGAGTAATCATGATGTGCTGATGCCGGGTGAATATGCTCTCGATCAGAATTACCCCAATCCGTTCAACCCGTCCACGACTATACGCTTCGCTCTGCCGGAACCGGCCTATGTCAATCTCGAGGTGTTTAATATCCTCGGACGGAAAGTGACAACAATCATAAATGGCCATATGTCAGCCGGTTACCATGTAGAAACATGGAACGGAACTGCCGATGACGGTCGTCCGGCCGCCAGCGGGGTTTACTTCTACCGTATGTCAGCCAATAGCTTTACCGAGCAGAAAAAGATGCTTCTCTTGAAATAGCCCGGTATTTAACCTTCCCAATGCCCGGACTGAAAGGTCCGGGTATTTTTTTGCTTTACAGTGGTTCATAAATAAATTCTGAAATGTGGGCGTCTCGCTGCGGCGAGTCCTCATCTGCCCCAGCGTCTGAATTTCATCGGAAAATTTTTCTAAAAACTATTATAATTGAAATATCATTAAACAATTTGTAGCTTCCTTTCGACATAACTTATGAAATCTATTTTTAAAGGAGGTTATATTATGAAAAGGGCATTTGTACTTTTTTTACTGCTTATGCCGATCCTGATTTTATCAGGATGCTCCAGGAATTCAACATCCACAGAAGTGCCCGCCCCAACGGATATTCCGGCGCCATCTGCGGCAGTACAGGCAGACGTTATCAACGCCAATAACATTTTCGGCCTGAAACTTTTTCAAAGACTGTCCGATGAAAAACCAGACGGTAATGTTGTTATCTCACCCCTGTCAATCTCTCTGGCCTTCGGTATGGCCTTAAACGGGGCCGACGGACAAACTTATACTGATATGCAGTCAACCCTCGAACTGGCCGGTTTAACGCCCGATGAGGTTAATGCCACCTATCGCTACATGTTGGACTTTCTCGACGGACTCGATCCGCTGGTGATGCTGGAAATCGCCAACTCAATGTGGATTGAAGAAACGTTTGATGTCAGACAAGAATTTATCGACATGAATACGGCCACTTTCGACGCCGAAGTTAGAAAACTTCCTTTCAATCCTAAAGCCGTTAACATTATTAATACCTGGATAGCCGAGAAAACCCATGATAAAATAACCGATGCCTTACAAACAATTTCACCCGCAGAAGTACTCTTTCTTATCAACGCCGTCTATTTCAAGGGAACCTGGACATATCAGTTTGATTCAACCGAAACCATCGACGCCGATTTCCACATGATTGACGGCACAACCACTGCCTGCCGCCTGATGCACCAGGAAAACGAATTCTTGCACTATTCTGATCAATCGGTACAGGTTGTCGATCTGCCATATGGCGACGGCGACTTCAGCCTGACAGTTATCTTTCCCAACCCGGATATCACTGTTGATGATATTATCGCAGGGCTTGATAATGACTTATGGAACCAATGGATTGACGGCCTCGAGATGGATTCGGGAACGGTCTATCTGCCGAAATTCAAAATCGAATACACAACCTCGCTAATTCCGGCACTGGCCGATATGGGCATGAATATTGCTTTCGCCCCCAGAGCAGCAGATTTTAAAAAAATAACGACTGATATGAATATCTATATAAGCGGTGCGTTGCACAAAACGTTTATTGAAGTTAACGAGGAAGGAACCGAGGCGGCGGCTGTAACAGTAATTGGTTATGAGTCAATCTCGAACCATCCATCTTATTTTGCAATGTATATAGACCGGCCGTTTTTGATTGCAATCAGGGAAAAAGTATCGGGAACAATACTGTTTATGGGCAAGATTCTCAAACCGACTACGTGATACTAACCTGACAAATTCCACTATATTAATCCGAAAAGGGGAGTTGGTTTCAATATCTGCTCCCCCTTTCTATTTGAAACAGGCGCATCATTGCTTGCAGTTTTTTGTCGGAATCACTATTCTAAATCGAAAAAGGAATTCTGACTGTATTAAATTAGAGTATCTATGGTCATATCTGCGTCGGATCTGAAAGAGATGGCACTGTCACTCGGCGCCGACACGGTCGGTCTTGCCCGGGCAAAGCCGGTGGAGAATCCCGAAAGGTTCGACGCCTGGCTGGACAAGGGATACGCCGGCGACATGGACTATCTGGGGCTTCATCTAAAGGAGCGTCTCAATCCTGAGGTGCTTCTACCGGGAGCAAAGTCTATTATTGTCATTGGCGTTAATTATTTTCCCGCTAAAGTAGAAACGCCTCCCAAAAACCCAAAGTACCGGGTTGCTCAGTACGCCCGGGGAGAGGATTATCACCGGGTTCTTCGCCGCATACTTAAAAAACTCCGGTCGAAAATCAAAAGAAAATACAGTAATGAAATAGAAGGCCGTATCTGTGTCGATACCGCCCCGTTTATGGATATACACTGGGCGCAGAGGGCCGGGCTTGGGTGGCAGGGGAAACATACCGGTCTGGTGTCGCGCAAATTCGGAAATCACCTTTTAATCGGAAGCCTGGTTATCACCGCCGTGGTCGATTCCTATGACAGCCCCCACCCCGATCACTGCGGTACCTGCACCCGCTGTCTCGAAGCCTGCCCCACCGATGCCTTTCCGTCACCTTATGTAATGGATGCCACCCGATGTATCAGTTATTGGACAATCGAATCAAAGCAGGAAACCATACCGGAAACAATCGGCCGTGCCCTGAACGGGTTTGTTTTCGGCTGTGATATTTGTACTTCGGCCTGCCCCTTCAACCGTTTCAGCAAGCCCGGCCGTAACCCAGCCCTTCGGAGATCGGA
This sequence comes from Candidatus Zixiibacteriota bacterium, assembly GCA_030642025.1. Lineage (GTDB taxonomy): Bacteria > Zixibacteria > MSB-5A5 > GN15 > PGXB01 > DAOWOO01. The sequence goes on from DAOWOO010000146.1 coordinate 2,804, forward strand.
TAAAATTGAATTGATTGAATCAGGCGGAGTCGTCAAAATGAGTGAAGATGAATTCAAGATGGCCTTCAGCGACTCGCCGATACTCCGTCCGGGGCTGAATGGTATAAAGCGCAATATCAGCGCCATTGACCGGTATCGCCGAAAACAGGCATAGATATCAGTGGTTTTCTATATACAAAGTAAAACTCAGAGACAGGATATTATCCCGTCTCCGATAAAATCAGTATCAATCAATAATAATAATCCGACAATTCTGCCGGGCAGATTGGTTCATGACCATCAAGGTAAATGAAATTGGCCAGGTAAATTACATCTTCAATGTTTATCCAGCCGTCGTCATTTACATCAAGCGCCCGAAGGTCAACCGGGTTGCCGGTGCCGAAATAGACATATGTTATCAGAGAAAGAATATCATTCAGGTTTACTATTAGATCTCCGTTGAAATCACCGCAGACAAAATCACAGTCACTGCATTCCTCGCCCTCGGTATAACGTAGATCCAGTTCCAGATACGCCGGACCGCCCGATATATACATGCCGGCCAGGGTAGTATCGGTATCTTTCCTGACCCTGACAATGAAATAATTAAAATCAGTGGAATCGGCGCCGTGCTCGGATTCATACCAGTATGAAACCACCTGACGCACCCGCCCGTTCTGATTGGTCAGACGATTGATCGGTGTCTGCTCATAGCCGTTGGTAACCGTCACAGTGGCGCCGGGAACCGGTAGATCGTTGTTTCCCATGACTCGTACAACTATCGTCCGCTCCAGAGTCAGTTCATTTTCACCATCGATACTATGAGTCCAGACTATGTTGGTGTCGGCGGCGCCGTCCTCATAGACACAATCACGAGCAATATTGTTCACCGATGACCCCAGGTAACGGCCGATTCCCCAGGTGATATATTCACCGGCCGACGGCGATAAAAAGGCCAGAGTATCACCTATGAGAACGATATCGCTTCCCGATGTATTATAATCGCCAAGTTTCACTACCGTGCCGCTGCTGGCAATACGGTTGTATCGATAGATGTTGCCCGGAACCGAGACGGCCGATGGAGTTCGTTCCAGAACCAGCGCCTTGCAGTCGGTGCCCCCATTCAGTGAACGGGCATAAATGGTATTGTGCTCGACAATAACATGCCCGGCATCACCGGGTGAAACCGAATGGAAAAAGACACGTGACTCGGCGCCGATGGCGGGTGTGGCGGGGGCGCTGTCAACCGTTCCCGCCAGGATATTGTCATGCACATGGGTGAATCCGTGAATACCGCCGTCAAGTGAACGTATCCGCAGGGCATACACGACTCCTCCGGTGCTCTCGCCGTTCGGCCCCTCGTGGACATCGACAAAATTGCCATAAATCTCAATCGGATGTTCCATCGATCCCACACTGTTTTCAACCAGTATGCCCCTGCTTCCGCTGTACAGATGACCGCTGGAAATATGGTTGCCGTGTATTTTACTCCCTGCCGCGACTTTACAAAGTAGTATCTGGTAAGGATTGGCGTTGGAGTAACAGGTATTACACTGCCCCGGATCACAGGGGTATAAGGTGTTTCTGGAATCGGCCCAGAGGGTGCAGGCATAAATATGGGTCAGCGCCGGATTGCCACTGGAACGGCCGTATATCACGATACTCTGGGCATAATTCCTCATTATCCTGATGCCGTGAATCTTGTAATGATACTCGCCGAATCCGGCATAACTCGTGTTCATTAATCGGATTACCGCTCCATTGTAATTGCACCGGCTGGTAAATCGGTCAACATAACTGGTGTACCGCCCGCCGCTGATTTCGAAGTTGTAAACTCCCGGCGATCCGACCGACGGCGTATAAATACAGTTCCCGTCGATTCCCTTGATTACCATATTGGTATTTTCTACCAGGATATCATTGGCGCCGCTGACCAGAAGGCATCTATTGCCACTCCCGGCATCGCTTCCGTGAAGTATGGTGCCGCCTTTGATATGGATATTATATGCCTGGCCGGCGAGATAAATGCCGTAGCCGTTGTTACTTCCATCAGTTCCGAATTCAAGGGTATCGGATCCTAAATCGACAACTACATCATGCCCGGTGATATAAATACCGTTTCCCGATGATGACAGCCGGGTTCCGGCAAAGGTTAGTGTATCATAGTTTTGTGAGGAGGTGTACGGC
>DAOWOO010000454.1 GCA_030642025.1 Candidatus Zixiibacteriota bacterium
CCGGCAAAAATGATAATGTATCAGGGTCGCCGGAAAAATCCCAGCCATGAATATCATCGATAAAACCGTTATGATCGTCATCGATACCGTTGCCGGCAATTTCACCGACATTAATCCATATATTTCCGGCCAGATCGGGATGATCCTGATCGACACCGGTGTCAATCATAGCCACCACCGTCGTCACGGTATGATCGGGCGGATTGATGAACACTTCGTGAGCGTCGATATCGGCATCGGCCAGACCGTAGGCAATCACCAGCGTATCGTTGAACGGTCCCTCACGACGCTGTACATGATAATACCCCTGTCCGGTGTTATGAAGCGCCCACTGATGGGCATAAAGCGACTCATCCGGAATTTCATACAGTTGCAGATACCAGTCCGGATGGGCGTATTCGATAAGGTCAAGCTCTTCGAAATCATTGGCCGCCTCGCGCACTCCGGCTCCATCAGGCAAGGTTAACAGCAGGATATTTTTAAATAAATCGGGACGATGTGATGACTTGTCCGACGGACACAGGTACGCAATATCCCTAATGCCATATTGATTGCAGACCGCATTGAATTCAGAGTCGCCGACTGTTAATTTTCCCCCTTTGGATAAGAATGATAACGAATCAAGACCGGCTTTGAATTTAACGACAAGTTGCCCGGGTTCCCTCAGAGCGGGAACGGGATTAATACCATCAATGAAGTATGCTGAAACCGGACCGGTTATAATAAACAGGCACAGCATAATTGAGACGACTAATAAATTAGCTTTCATAGTACCCATTTCGCCGCAATGGTGAGGGTAGTGGGCCCCGGTCTTTTACAAGATACACAAAAATACTGAGGATGCAAGTCATCCGACTCTCATAATGTTTCAATCTATCGGGTTGCCAGCCACAATTCTATCCGCCATGTCATAATTCCGACGCGGCGAATTCGGGGAGGGGACTTCTGCTTCTATATACGATTTGATCACCATAAATGGTTAATATTCATTACCGTTTTTTTTGACAGTGTGATTTTCGGAATAGACGCCGGGCATCCGATACTACCACTTCGCTAACTAACTGTCCCATTATTTGTTACATTAACAGCCGACTAAGCGGTTTTGCCCTTCCAGCCGATTCGGACAGTATCATCTTCTCCGGGTCCCTCGGATCATCGGCCTGCAGATGACATAAATATAAATATTTTTCGAGATTATTCGGATGAAGGGGTAGATGAGGCTCTGCCAGAACGAACCACGCACATATCAGATATTATTTCTGAGAACAAGGAAACTACTCTGGAAAGAGTAGTCGGTGAGAACGGCTATTCCGGATTTGCGAATTGAACGGTTGATTACGGCGCGGTTGACGACCGGGGGCATATTCTTCAGGAATGGTTTGTGACCGGCTCCTTATCCAACTCTTCCCGGACTGCTTTGCCAATCGCTTCACACGTAAAAGGTTTCTTTATATACTGCCCGGCTCCAAGCCGCTGGATTTCCCGGACGCGATCCGTGGCTGAGAACCCACTTACAATCACTGTTTTCTGCCCGGGGTGCAGCTTAATGATTTCTCGATAGGTATCCAGACCATCAAAATCCTTTTCCATGATCATATCCAACGCCACGATATCAACATTGTGATTCTTCAAATACTCGATAGCTTCCCGACCATTGCCGGCTGTCTCAACCTGGTAGCCCAGACTGGA
>DAOWOO010000081.1 GCA_030642025.1 Candidatus Zixiibacteriota bacterium
CTGTTCGGCTCCGATAACCTTTCTATCTGTCAGGCGATTTATGCCGCCAAGCTGATACGTCAGTACGAGGGCGGCTATCCGCACCAGAAGCGAAACGACCGCTCGTATATATTCTTCGGTGATCCGTTTTTGAAACTGGGTATCCCGCAGTATGAGATTGAATTTACCGAGTATCCCGATCCGTTGCAGGCCCTGCAGCAGCATCAGGTCTCCGGACGGGTAATCGATCCGGCGGCCGGGATGTCGGTTGATTTCAATGGAATAATCGAAGTGACGGTATATGATTCGGAGCTTCCCAAACATTACGCCGTCGATGATTTGTCAATTGATTATGCCTTCACCGGACCGAGGATTTTCCACGGCTCGACCGAGGTTATTGACGGGCAGTTCTCGTTCACTTTTATCGCGCCGCTTGATATCGGTTATGGCGGTTCCGGGGCGAGGATTTCCGGTTATGCCTATTCTTCGGCAATTGACGCTCTTGGCCTGGTGGATTCTATTGAGGTCGATGTGACCGTCCCCGTGGTCGTGGATTCCGAAGGACCGGCCATTGAATACGGTTTTGCCGGGCGGGAAAATTTTGTTTCCGGCGATATAATAACTCCCGGAGAAGAGCTTGTCCTGACCATTTCCGATTCCAGCGGTATAAATCTCACCGGCGGCACGGGCCACGGAATAAGCCTGGTAATTGATGACCAGGTGGAGAATACGGTTAATCTGACCGATTTATTTACTTATATGGCAGGAAGTTTCACTACCGGAGAGATTACGTATGATATTGGGCTGTTGACGCCCGGCCGACACAGATTTTCCTTAAAGGTATGGGATAATGCCAATAATTCATTTGTGGCGGAATTCGATGCCGAGGTAGTGGCACAGGGGCGATTTTTATTAACTGATCTATTGAATTATCCCAACCCGATGCATGAGCGAACCACGTTTTCGCTATGTTTGTCGATGCCGGCCGAACGGGTCAGTTTGGAAATTTTTACCTTGACCGGAAGAAGAATTAAACATTATGAAGATATATCGGTTTCATCCGGATACCATGAATTGTTTGTCTGGGACGGATGTGACGATGACCTGGATCGGGTTGCCACCGGTACGTATATTTTCAAGGCAACCGCATCGTCGGAACGAACCGGCGATATGATCGAGGCTTATGGCAAAGTGGTTGTAATCAATTAACCCCGTGGAGGTTTTTAATGCGTAAAGCAGTACTCATACTAATAGCTCTGTCATTCATTCTCGGCCCCGCGGCTGATACGGTTCAAGCAAGTGTTTCCAGTGCCGCGGTGCTGTTTCTCCGTATTGCGGCCGGCGCCCGTGCGGCCGGTATGGGCGAGGCCTTCGTGGCCGTTGCCGACGATGCCACGGCGACGCATTGGAACCCGGCCGGGCTCGGCATGTACCCACTGTCGCATAAGTGGGTGGATATAACGGTCCCCAAGAAATACCGCCCATTGAAAAAAATGGCGCTGCTAAAAACAGGCGGTGAACTTGATTACGATAGTTATGACATCTGGGGTCTGTCGCCGGTCGGACTTTTGAAATACAGTAAAGGGAAATGGTTCGGAGGGGATATCCTGGAATGCGGCCCCCGGGAAACGGCGGAACTGAAGCTACGCCAGTACACCGGGCTGGTTGGCGAAACCACCGAAGAAAAATTGGCGGGCCTTCTGGATATGCTCGGTCGCGCCAATAACCCATATTCTAAATCAAGAATCGATTCGCTTGAATTCCGGGTGATGTCCGCTGTGGCGGGCAATGAAAAGCAGACGGGTGATTTTGAAACGATTTTCGGCGAATTAAAGGAAGCCTATAACGGCTGTATGATTGATTGGTCAATGTTTGACAAAGCGGTGAATGAGTTTGATAAAGCCGTTAAAAAGGCCGCCGAGCGCGTGCCGGATAATGTCGATGAAGCAATTGATTCGGCCGGAACCGTGGAAATGTATATGGATGCCCGCCGGAAACTCGATGCCGCAATGGCCGGTGAAATCGACAAGGTCTATTTCGCACTCAAGAAAGCCAAACGCAAATATATGCCGGAGGAAATAACCGTTCCGTTTGCCATCAATTTCGACGGCGAGCCGGTTGATTTTACCGCCGGTGTCAAATTCCTCTGGGTGGCCACTGAAAACGGTTTGTTCCGGTACAACGGCGATTCATGGCGGCGCTTCGGTGTCGAGGAAGGCCTTCCACCTGCCCGGCTTGGCAGCCTGAAGGCCTACGGCAAAACCGTGTACATCGGAACCGACAGCGGGCTGGTGATATATGATGCCGGCGCCATCACAACATACGAGGATATTATCGGCCTGCCCCGAAAACCGATCGATGCTATCACGGCCGTTAATGACAAGAATGTCTGGGTGGTGGTTGACCATGATCTGTATCACTATGACGGGGTTTCCTGGAAGAACTATCTTGAATATACCGATGTTCTCGACGAAGAGATAGAATCGGTGTACAACCGCATGAAGATCTATGGTACCCCGGCCGAAAAAGAGGCTTTTTTGGCCAAGTATGAGGCTCTGAACGCCCCGCCGGAAAAACCTGCTGATACTGTTTCGGAGGCGCCCTTTGACAAGGACGAACTGATGCAGATGATTGATTCGGTGGGCGTTATGGAAGCGTTCAGGCATGTGCAGATGCCTGAGGGGGAAACCGATTCAGTGGTTATTGACAGTGTTGATGTCAAGCAGATTCCGGGCACCGGTATCAAGGCTATCGGCCAAATCGTGAAAGTACCGTACTGCGCGGAGATTCCTTTCGAGGTGCACGATATTGAAATGGATGATAACAATTACCTCTGGGTCGGTACGCAATACGGCCTTCTCAGGTTTAACGGTCGGGAGTGGAATCGGTATGGATACCGGAAGTATGTTGTCGAGACGGATATAACCCTTTTTGACCTGGCCCTGGGCAAGGTCCGCGGAGATTCCACCCGAGCCGGAAAGCTGGCCGAAATGCTGAAGGCGGTCAACCGGCTTGACTCCGATATGTTAACAGCGGGGCAGGAAATTAAAATGTACGCCAATCCCGGCGGCGCCAGGATTAACGATATCAAAACGGTCGGCAAAAAGATCTATTTCGCCACGGAAAGCGGTACCATATATGTTGATGACGGTCGCTGGTCACGGCTCGAGAAAGAGGGACTCGGCCGACGCAACACCCGGACAATCGAGGAAAATAACGGTAATCTCTGGATTGCCACGGTCAGGCGGATAAAGATAAAAGCGGCCGCCAAGAGCGAAATATCAATGATGCATGTCAACTGGCTTCCGGAGCTGGCTGATGATATTTACTATGAATTTCTCTCCTATGTTCAGAATGTGGAAAACTGGGGGACGGTCGGCGTGAATGTCACTTTTCTTTCGTATGGACAGATTAAACGGACTGGTCAGCAGGGTGAAGACCTCGGTGATTTCTCTGCTTTCGATTTTGCCATGACGCTGTCATACGGCACGCCGCTGTCAAGTAATTTAAGCGGTGGTCTTTCAGCCAAACTGATTTATTCTCACCTCTCCGATATAGGCACGGCGGCTGAACAGGGAAGCGGCACTTCGACCGGTATGGCCCTGGATATCGGTTTGCTGTATCGGTTTCATCCGCGCTGGACCCTTGGCGTGGCGGTTACCAATCTCGGTCCCGATGTGTCCTATATCGACGTGGCCCAGGCTGACCCTCTGCCGCGCAACCTGGCGGTCGGTCTGGCGACATACCTGATAAAATCGCGGTACAATAAACTTCTGATCACTGCGGAACTGAATAAATCGCTGGTCGGGCTGGATGAATCAATCTCGGATGAGTTCGGTGAGATTATTTATAACGTCGGCGCCGAATACCGCTATGGATCGTTTATTGCATTCCGAGGCGGTTATATATATGACGAAGAAGGGGAGGTTAAAACACCGACTCTCGGATTCGGTCTGTCTTACCGGATGTTCAGGTTTGATTTCGCCTATATCCCGTCGAGTGATGATGTCCCGCTGGCCAATACGATGCGTCTGGCCCTGTCGGCGAATTTCTAACAGGAAGGAATGGATTGCCCCGTGATACATCGGAGATACTCTGTCATATTGGTTTTTCTATCGGTTCTGATCGGAAATATCACGATGGCTGAAAACAGCCTCTGGCCTATTAACAAGCAGGAGGCCGAGCCGATTGAAAAGCGGCACGGTTCAATACATGAGGTTTTTATTTCGCGTCCGAGCACCCGTAATCTTCTGGGACTGGAACGGGAGAAACCGTGGCGGTTACCGTCGCATTCAAGCGCCGCCTCGGCGGCCGAACCGGATACGATTAAAATCCTGGCCATGCGCTTTGATTTTGTAAAGGAGGATCCCGATGATCCTCTGACCACTGGCGACGGCACTTTCGACATGCGCGATTTCGATACCTTTTATGAAGAGGAAGGTTATTTAATCGATGCCGCTCCTCATGACACGCTGTATTTTTCGAAGCATCTCGAGGCCCTGAATAATTACTACCGGGCGGTATCCGAGAGCACCCTGGTACTTACATGGGAGATTTATCCCAAACAGCATGATTCGGTGTATCACCTGCCGAATACGATGGGTTATTATGGCGCCCAGCATCCTAACCTGGGACTTGGTGAGTTTTACTATGATTGTATTACTCTGGTTGACGAAAACGTCCCGGAAATTATTTTTGCCGATTTTGACTCGTATTTTCTCATTCACGCCGGCGCTGATCAGCAGAATAATCTTCCGTTTGTGGAAGACACTCCGCACGACCTATATACCGGTTTCATAAGAATGGCGGCGGCCATTCCGGTTGACGGCGGAACCCACGAAGTCGTTGATGGTCTGATGGTTCCGGAGACCCGCAGCCAGGATAACCGGGTGGTGGCTCTCAATGCCGTTCTGGCGCATGAGTTCGGACATCAACTCGGCCTGGTTGATTTGTATGGTCTGGTCGATGCCGGCGGCGGTCGATTTGCCTTTGTCAGCCGGGTCGGCGATTTCGCCCTGATGGACAACATGGGTCGAGGAACGGTTATCGATCCCGATGGGCCCGGTGGCCATCCCGCTATTTCCGATATGATACCGGTTTACCTGACCGCCTGGTCACGGGCATTTCTCGGCTTTATTGAGCCGGTTGTTTATCGTGAGGCCGCTTCGATAGAACTGGTTGCCGCCGAGATGGTGTCAACCGGAATTAAGGCGGCGAAAATTCCGATTTCTGAGTTTGAGTATTTTCTTCTGGAGAATCGTCAGCAGGATACTGATGGTGATGAAACACAGATTGTGATAGATGATTCGATTTATGTTGCTATGGGGCCGGGCAAAAGGGTTTATGATCCTGACCTGGGCGACAGCGTCAAGGTCCTGACCGGAGAGTATGATGATCTTCTGCCGGGATCGGGTATTCTGATATGGCATGTCGATGAATCGGCGGCAACAAGGCCGATTACCAGTGTTTATATCGACCATATCGATCCGGAGACATCCGAAACGACCTTTGTATATATTACCTCGAATCGATTCGATGAAAACCGACTGCAGTCATTCAGTGATGAACCGTTCATACAACTGGTCGAGGCCGACGGCCTGCAGGATTTCTTCCTTCCGGGACTCTTTTATACTCCTGGATATGAAGGGGTCCATGAGGATATGTACTATTCGGGTAACAACACGTCTCTGACACCGAACAGCAACCCATCATCGGAAGGCTTCACCGGAGTCAACAGCGATATTTATATTACCGGTATTTCGGCATCCGGGAATTCCATGTCATTCAGTCTGGGGTATGATTTTACATCCGAGGGCTTCCCGCGCCGGGTCGGGTACCCGGTTATCGGTCTTTCGCCGATTGCGGCTGATCTGGATGACGACGATACCCCGGAAATAATTATCGTCTCGGACAGCAGTGTGGCGATAGTGCATACCGATGGCTCCGATTTCTAAACCGGCCGGCCGCCGTATTATGATACCGCTTTTTCATCGGTCGGTTCATACGCCGCGCCGGTGCCGCTGTTTGTTCATCTTGATAATTCCGTCAGCGCCAACCCGGTGGTCGGCGAGTTCGCCGGTCTGACGAATGGCCCGTTTCTGGCGATTGGTTCGTCGAGGTTTCTGCATGTTTACGAAATGAACGATAATGGTAGCGATGAACCCGATCTTTTATTTCCGCCGGATACATTGCCCGGAAGCGTAAAATGGATGGCCTTCGACGATGAGAAACTGAGTGTCGCCAGTTATTTGCGGACTGGTCTGGACATGGCAGAAACACAGATTTTTATTTATGACGGCGCCGGTCAGCCGATAGACACTTTCCCTGCCGTCTCCCAACCGTCTTTACACGGTCTGGCGCAATTGAATGATAATTATGTAATAATTGCCGGAGATAATATTACTACCCGGCTTTACTATATCAAGTCGGACAAAACGGTAACATCTTACGATTTGAACGGAATCTACGAGTACGGTCCGGTGGCCGCCGATATTAATCGCGACGGAC
>DAOWOO010000346.1 GCA_030642025.1 Candidatus Zixiibacteriota bacterium
GTAGATTCAATTGTGGTAGTAGCTAAGAAATCTACAAGGCGCAGACACCTTCCTATTTGAATTAAAGAATTTCCTCAACAGGGGGTGACCATGGAGCCCCTTGGGTGAATTTATGAGTGGGTTGTTTTGCCTAGCTAAGCTGTCGTAGCAAGTATTGCTTCAATATACTTAGCGCCACCTCTGAAGCATCTCTCTTATTTTCCTCTCGATTTCCGGGAAAAACATATCTTTGATTTAAGCTCTCGTCTTCAGTTGCTAAGCCAATATAAAATAATAATAGATATCATGCTTGCCTGATCCCGTAATCAGGGGATTTTGAAAACGAAAGTAAACAATTTGCCGGGAAGACCGTCAAATAGTGCAGAAAGCCGGTATAACGCGGTTTTTTGGACTGTTTCCAATCGGTTTAATATTGTTGTGCAAGATTGCGGCTCCTATTGCAACCTACATATGTGGAGGTGATTGATTGTGCGTTTAATGCTGAAATATTTCTGTTCGGCGATTATGGTTCTGTTAACCGTTTTTTTAATCTGCGGCTGTTTGAATGATAACGGCGTTCAACCCAAAGTGGAGCCGGAATCGGGCAGCGTAACTGTGCTCTTTATCGGAAACAGCCTGACCTTTTACAATGATCTGCCCGGTATGCTTGAAAAACCGGTCGCCGCCAACGGCAAAAAAGTGTATGTCGGAAAGGCTCTGGCAGGCGGCGCCTCGTTGGAAGATCACTGCAATAGCGAATCCACAATTAGTAAGATTTACGCCTATGATTGGGATTATGTCGTTTTGCAGGGTTCCAGCTATCATATCGCCTTCGCGTCACAACACTATCTGATCCTGCCGTATATCGAACGGCTGGACAGCATGATTCATGACAACTGCCAGACCACTGAAACGATATTTTTCATGGATTGGGCCATGAAGGACGGTGTCTATTGGAACAGCCAGACCTATTCCCATGATAATTTCCAGCAGAGAATCGCGGCCGGCGCCGAAACATAAGAAGGCCAGAGCGTTCAGCCGAAAATTGATGGGAAACCGGGACCCTGCTGAAATAGAAAGCATTACCTGCATTCTGATAAAAAGCGCGGTGGTGTATTTTTTCAATCGCGCTTTTTTATTTGAGGGTTTTGGTTCCAGTCGCTTTTCTTCGTTTTTTTCATATTATATGCAAAGCATTTACCATATGCCGGAGTATTCTTCGGTATCCCTGCCATAAAAATATTCAGGACTTATGGGCTCAATGTTCTTGACATAATCGAGTAAATAAGTATATTTTGTAATTAGAGATGTAATATTCATCCCAATGGACTGAAATCTGAATTCTTATCGATTTTTGAAGCATTGAAGCTTCACCGTTCCGGGGCTGCTAAACCTAATCATTAGGAGTATGTTATGAGATACGCGCTTTTTGTAACTATTTTTATCATGTTTTTTTGGGGCTTTGTCGGCAATGCTCCGGGAGAGGTGCCCGGATCGATCAATTACCAGGCGCGTTTGACCGACAGCCTGGGACTGCCGCTGACGGATGGAAATTATGATATCACGTTCTCAATTTATAACGCGTCCGTGGACGGCGCCCAGCTTTGGACCAGCGGTACACAATCAGTTTTGATCATTAGCGGCCTGTTTAATTATCAGTTGGGTTCGAATGCGGCCTTTCCCAATGACCTTTTCTCAGCCGATACTCTTCGCTGGCTGGGTATAACCCTGGGAGCGAGTCCCGAGCTTGAGCCGCGCACCAGGATAACTTCTGTGGCCTATGCCTATCACGCCTTGCATGCCGATACCGCCGATTACGCTTATGCGGGCCCGGAAGTGGATAATGGCTGGACAGACGATGGCTTCGATGTATATCTTTCCAATTCCGATGATAGCGTGGGCATCGGCACATCCAGCCCTCAGGCCAAGCTTCATATCCAGACAGCCGCCACCAGCGCCAAATTGGGACATTCATCTTATGCCGTTTTCGGTGAACATCCGATGTCATTAAGCAATGGTTATTTGGGTGGGAATAACGTCGGCGTATACGGCTATAGTGATGATTTGTATGGCGTCAAAGGTGACACTTATAACGGCTACGGTGTCTGGGGCGGCACCAGCGATAATTTCGGTATAGGAGTTCAGGGAGAAAATATAAACGGGAATTACGGTTATCTGGGTGGCAAGAATTATGCTCTCTATGCCAACGCCAGTTCCGGTTTTGCCGCCTATTTACAAGGAAAAGTCTATATCCATGACAGCCTCGGAATAGGCACGGTGACCGGCAAAAACAGGCTTGATGTAAAAGGCCGAGCGGTAATCGGCAGTTCCTATGCCGGTTCGCAAACCGCGCCGGAGGACGGCCTTCTGGTCGAGGGCGGTGTCGGTATCGGATTATCCAACCCAAATTGCAAATTATACATTGCCGAAACATATGAAGGTTTGGTCTTCCCGTTGAAGCTTGATAATTATGACTGGCGCTGGAATGATGGCGTCGGCATATTGTTTTCGGTTAGCGGCGATGGCGGCGGAAATTTGGCCACATCCAGGGGCAAAGGCGCGCTGGCATATGAGTACATAAATACCTGGAATAGGGGCAGCTTCCATTTCCTGCAAAAAAACAGTACGGACGAATTTAATCCCACACTTGACGATGCCGTGATGACAATCACGAATGCCGGCAAGGTCGGGATCGGCACAAAAAGTCCCTCCACGCTTTTCGAAGTGAAAGGCAGTGATCAATATATGAGCCTTAACACCACCAATGTTTTGACCGGCCTTAAGATCAAACAGAATGGCACGGATAAGTGGACGATGGGA
>DAOWOO010000361.1 GCA_030642025.1 Candidatus Zixiibacteriota bacterium
CTCACTGATTAGCCTGCGGGAAAGATCGGCATAGTTTTCACATCCCCCCCGCCGTGATTCGGCCACCGCCTGCGGTGATATTACCACAAAGCCGTGTTTGAAATCGCCGGCAGTGGCGCTTAGCAGTTCAACTGCTTTTTTCTGCGAATCATCTGAGATCGGCAGACATGGTGTATTACAATCGAGTGTAGTTCCAGAGTATTTTTCAAATAGATGGCAGTATTTCTGTGCACGATGTCTTATTGTACTATCTTCGTCAACCTGCCGGTTCAATAACAGGCTACGCCTGTCGGTGGGGTAGCCGAATCGTCGTTTAACTTTTCCAAGATAAAAAGCCAGCGCCGATGAAAACGACGGAGTTAAAAGAATCCCGGAATCGAAGGAGTGCTGTTTTATTATTGCTTTCTGGCTGAATACTGCACCCAATCCATGCAAATCATCAGGCTCTATTGGAAGTATGGTACATTTATCGAAATGACGGTACAATGCTTCTGACCATGAGGGGCATAGTAGACATATTTCACCTTCAGTTCCATGTAAAAAGGCCTGAAAGGCCCCTAATGACATAATACAGTCGCCGAGATGGTTTGGTGTTCGGATCAGAACTTTAGTCATAGTACATACACTATTACATGAGTCAATTAGTCGATTCCGGTTCGGGCAATTTCCACCGGCGGTGAGTCCAGAGCCATTGATCGGGGTACTTGCGAATCCACTCCTCCAGCCACGAGGTGTACTCCTGGGTCAGCGATTTTATATCCGCTTCAGTATCACCCGTACCGGGTGGATAAATCGGCGGGAGTATTACGGCATGATGTTTGTTATACCCCTGCCGGATTATAACACCGAAAATAATCGGGGCTCCGACCTTGATAGCAAACGCCGCCGGACCCTTGGGTGTGGCCGCCGGACGGCCGAAAAAGTCGACATTCACGGCTCCGGTGGCCGAATGCTGATCGGAGACAACGGCTACCATACGATTAGACCTGAGCGCCTTGATTACACCCCTTGCGGCGACGCCGATAGGGATTACTCCCATTCCCAGCGCCTTCCGGAAGGATATTAACATCTCATCAACTTTTACATTATGTTGCTTGCCGATCAGAAGGTCGAGCGGGTATCCCGATGAAGCCACCCATGAGGCCATAAGTTCCCAGTTGCCGAAATGCCCGGTGATAAGCATCGCACCCTTGCCCTCTTTATAAACCTGCTCAACATATTCCTCACCTTCAGATGTTGTCATCTTCAAAACCTTTTCATGGTTTAAAACCGGCTGGCGGGCAAACTCAACTATCGAACGGGCGATGTTGAGAAAAACATTTTTTATTATTTCTTCGATTTCTCCGGGCGATTTCTCATCCCCGAAGGCTCTTCGGAGATTCTCCCGGGCGACCCGCCTCCGTGAGGCTAATATGGCATAGGCCAACCGTCCCAGAACAAAGGCGATCATATCGGCCACGCGTCCCGGCAGAATCTGGACTAATTTGGTCAGTGTCCACGCAAGGGCGTATTCAAGACCATGGTTTATCTTCATCGTCTATCTGCTCCGGGTTATCGGGGTCGCCGTAATCAAAATCGGTTGACTGGTATTTTTCCTCTTCAGCCCATTTATCATAGTATTTTTTCCGCTTGCGGTACTGAAGCACGAAGCCGATAAAAACCACCAGCGCCAGGAATATCCAGAGAAAATATGTATCCACAAAAATACTCCCCCAATTGTATCTATCATTCAGAAAAAGGTTAAACTCTTTTTCAAACTCCCGGTATGTCCCGCCTATGGCATCGGTAAGGGCCTCATCAATAGGCTTTCGGGACTTTATACCGTCCAGAAGTATATTAAACGACTCTATGCCGTAATTATCCAGTAAATATTTCACGGCTAAATATGACTGGGCATATGCCACCGAGGCCTTGCCCTCGGAATAGCGGTTTAATCCCTCGATTTCATGAAGAGAGATAAAATCGCCGAAAAGCGCCGCCCGGCCCATTGCGAGATTATTTTGCCATCCCCATTCGGCGGCGGTGTACATCGCCACTCCCTCATCGAGCCAGCGCGGGGCATGCATCGGGCGGATACGGTCGCCCAGCGCCAGATGGCCATATTCATGCATGACCAGTTCTCTCAGCGATTTTCCAAGCGGAAAATGAGCCGGGGATTTGATTGCCATCATCCTGCGATACGGCAAGGCCGCCGCCGCACCCCAGTCGGGGAAGGTGGTCCCGATCAGTTTTTTAAAATCAGCAAGATTATCGATTATATAAATATCCGGCTTGTATGATAGAGAGTCTTTCAGGATTTCAACAAGTTTTAGTCGGGCTTTGATAACATTCAATTCCACCGGCGCCAGATACTGGGTTGTTGTTGCATGATAGACAAACAACTCCCGCTCAATTGCCTGTTCATTCTCACCGGCTTTACTGCCAACTGATAGAAAAAATCCAAGCAGGATAATAATCTTCAGATATTTCATTCGGTCAAGATAAGAAAGAATAGGATTGAATGCAAAGGGGTTGGGAAGAAAATGGATTGACAATTGTAGTATTTATAGTATTATAACAGAGAGCGATAAGTCAAAGTATTGTTCGATCAGGGAATATCGTATGAAGCATGTTCTGTTTGCTATAGCGTTTGTTTTACTGACCGTTGTTTCAGCATTCGGTCAATTGTGGCCGCCGCA
>DAOWOO010000129.1 GCA_030642025.1 Candidatus Zixiibacteriota bacterium
AAGACACAAACTTCGCCCGTCGAAAATCAATTCATCATTGCCGCCGATCTGGTTGACAAATACAAAAGGAAGATGGTGTTTTTTTGCATGGTTGACAATCAAGCGGTAGCGGGTTTCATCTTTACCGAGCGTAAACGGCGATGATGATAGATTGATAAGAAGAGTCGCTCCCTTCTTAACGAGTTCCTCAATCGGATCGATTGTATATGATGTGCGCTGGTGCCATAGCTCCGGCTCATTCCAGTAATCCTCACAGATTGATATTCCCAGAACCTGGTCTTTGAAGGGAACCGTTATTATCTCCGGTGGCGGATCAAAATACCGCGGCTCATCGAAAACGTCATAGGCCGGAAGCAGGGTCTTGTGAATTGTTGACAGCATCTGACCGTTTTGAATAAGGACCGCCGAATTATGAAGCCGTCTGTTACTGCCTTTTAAAGTTGAGCGTGTCGGCGTTCCCACCAGAATACCGGTGTCGGGGAAATCCTTTGAATAGTCAATCAGAAGCGAAACAGCATCCTCGACTTTTTTAATAAATCGCGGCCGCACAAGCAAATCCCGGGGCGGATATCCGACGAGAAACAACTCTGGAAAAACAATCAGATCGGTTTCATCGGCCAGTGCCCGGACAACTGATATTACCCGCGAGAAATTGCCGTCGATATCACCGACGGTCGGGTTCAACTGGGCCAGTGTTATATTCATACTGAAAGTCAATATAATGAAAATTGGTTGCCGTATACAATACATTTTAGGGGCGGCGTTTTTTGTTATTGTCCGATAAACCCCGACTGCTGTTCAGGATTCCGGGGTATTGCCGATATGTGAAGTTGGGAGGTTATTCCGATACCGCATATCCGGATTGAGGGGGCATTTATTTGACCATGAATAAAAAAACAAACATCAGATAAGGCGCTGTAGGATGGCCGGGTCGACAGTTGGTGTATCCGATAGCAGTCCGTCACCCATGCGTGATGACGATACGGCATTGGTAAAAGCGGTGTATGAAACACTGCCTTACCCGTTTTGCATAATTGAGGTAAGAAATCATAAAATTGTGATGGCTAATGCGTCCGGAAAGACATTGATCGGCAAAAGGAAGCCGTTTTGCTTCTCGGTTTTTCGTGGTCTAAAGAAAAAATGTAACAATCAAAAATATAATTGCCCGATAAAAGAAGTAACGCGTACCGGAAAACCGCTTGTTACCGAACATGTTCATAGCAGCAACGGCAAACACCCAAGATACTATGAGTGGCATTGTTTCCCGTTATTCAATTCCAATGGAAAATCGGATAGAGTGATTCTATTTATGCAGGATATTACAACCTATAAAATGTCCGATCAGGCTATGAGGATTACCAATGGTCTGCTTCGACGCGAGCGTAGTACTCTGAAGCGGAAAAACCTGATGCAGCAGATATCAATTGTCCGGCTTGAACAGGAAAGAATACTCCTGCAAAGACAGGTTCAGTCCAATATTGATAATGTGGCTATGCCGGCGCTCAGGGCGCTGGAATCAAGGGTCGATGATGATATCAGGGAGTATGTGATGTCACTCAAGAGTGTCCTTATCGATATCGGCTTACCTTTTATAAGCGATCTTGAAGCGTCATTCCCAGAACTGACCCCCCGTGAAATAGAAACCTGCAGTCTGATTAAATACGGTCTGTCTTCAAAGGAAATTGCTTCTGCTCAGGGGCTTTCGCCTCAAACAGTGCATTTACGGCGGAAATTTATCCGACGGAAACTCGGACTCGCTAATAAAAGAGTCAATCTCCATTCATTTCTTAATAATCTTTAATCCTACTCCCTATTTATAACTTGATTGGTCCGGTTTGTCGAGTGTGTACTAACCGGATTTATGACAATTACTTATAAACATAGTCGGATTGCAAATCAATGTCGGGCTGTAACATACCCAATAAACACCCAATTTCGGGCATTTAAAATCGTGACACCTCGCCGACAATGATTATTGAGTAATATAGAGAATTTTTATAGCTCCAGGTCACGCATGGAGCAAAAAAAAGAGGGGCTCATTTTCAAGAACATCAGTGTATGAATGAAAATCCATAGCGGCTTCGGCATCGTCATTATAAAAGTGAAATGCAGTAATGAGATATCCGTAAGATTGACATTATGAAATGATGCGCGGGGCTGTTGGATTTGCTCAAACTCGTTAAAACAAAGGGGGAAGATATTGTGAAAATGATATCGATTATTATCTCGGCTGTGATTCTGTGTCCGGCCTTGATGATCGCATCTGACATTCAGGCCCAGGATTATGACAGAGTTCTCGATGCCTTGAACCGGCTTGAACAGTCGCTTGACAAAGTAAAACAAGATTACGCCCAACGCGACCGCTCCGGACGGCAATATGCTGATCTGGATGGTATGATATCCGATGAGGATCTGGCCGGTGATCCGTTTTATACCCTGGCGGTGAGTATGGAAGATGCCGTGCAGGAATTGCAGGGCTTTATCAAAGATTCCAAAACGGCGGAAATGAATCGTCCAAAGAACCCGCCGACGGTTGGGCGCGGCAAACTTAAAATCGGCGGCTTGGTTCATGAACAATATTACCACGACGATGCCACTGAAGGGGAGTCTACATTTCTTTCCAAACGGATGCGCCTGTCGGTAAAAGGGGACATCAATAATTACGCCGCTATAAAGTTTCAGGGAGAATTTGCCGGAACGCCGAAACTTCTGGACGGCGCTCTGATCTTAAAGGCCGGAGACAATGCCTCTTTTTGGGTTGGTCAGAGCAAGCCGCCGTTTGGAACCGATTTTCTGAAATCAGCATCGGCCCTGCCGTTTATTAACGCATCGCAGGCAAAAAAGCTGGGGACGGATAGAGATATCGGAGCCTGTTTTGATATTAAAAGTCAAATATTAAAAGCCTGGCCTTTAAGACTATCGGCTGGGCTGTTTAATGGTGCTGGAATAAACAGGTCTGATGCCAATAACGACAAAAACTTCATAGCCCGTACCGAACTGGGCTGGAATGAATCAATTGTCATGGCGGCAAACTTCTTAACTGGCAAAAGCAATGAGGTCGATTCGCTCAAGGAAAATATCGAGGCCTATGGCGGATCCATAACATGGAACTGGAAATATGAGACCGCTGAACTTGAGTATATCCACTCCAAAGTCGGCGATGCCAAACAGTCCGGATGGTACATCTGGGGCGGGCATACTATTCCCACCGGTTCGCCGTTTCTGAAGGAAATTCAATTCCTGGCCCGGTATGAACAGTATGACGATGATTTGAATATAAATGGAAACCGCCTCGACAGGATTACACTGGGGGTTAATCTGTTCATTGATAAGAAATACACGAAAATACAGTTTAATTATCAGCTAAATGGGGAGGAAGAAACATCAGTTAATAACGACGAATTTCTGGTAAATTTACAGGTGGCCTTTTGACAGCCGCCCGGAAAATGACAAATAAAATATAGACATAAGTATCGGGAGGAGACAGAGGATATGTTTAAGCACATGAAATTGGGAAGTAAAATAATCGGCGGTTTTGTTATTGTACTGTTCATAACGGCTATTGTGGCTTATGTCGGTTACAATGGTTTAACAGGAACCGCTGCAAGCGTTATTAACGCCGACGACGCCAATAGAATGATTAAGTGGGCCAAAGATTGTCGTTTGGCGGAAAAAAATTATATGATGCGTACTGATGAAAAATATATTACTGAAAACCATGAGATATTGGATCGACTTTACAAACAAGTTGAGGAGATTAAATACAGACTTGATAACCCGGTCGATATTGCCCTTGTTGAAAATGCAATGTCTGAAGGGGGAAAATACAAGAGCGCTTTCGATAGTTGGGTCGATTTGCATAATAAACGGGTTAAAGAGGATAACATAATGGTTCAGGCCGCCAGGGCTTTTCAGGCTGAATGCGAAAAAATGCGTAAGGATCAAAAGGCGTTACTGGCGAAAGAACTTGCTGACCCTAACAGCTCAGCCAATCAAATTAATGATAGGATATGGAAGGGGGATGTCTCTAACCGGCTTATCAAACAGGTGCTTGAATGCCGTCGCCAGGAAAAGAATTTCATCATTAGAGGTGATAAAACATATATTCAGAAGAATCACGATGCAACTCAGGAAATATACTCTCTGTGTGATGAATTGGATGTCCGGTTTAACAGACAGGAGAATAAGGATCAAGTTGCGAAGATTAGAGAAAGCCAAAAGCAATATGAAACTGCTATAAATGAATGGGTTGATATTTACGATAAACAGCTTGAAGAAGAAAAATTGATGGTGGCTTCTGCTCGAAATCTTGTTGATGACTGCAACAAACTAAGGGAAAACCTGAAAGAAAAAATGGATTCCCAAATATCCACCGCCACCGGTATCATGCTGATTGGTGCGCTGATAGGAATTATTCTTGGCTCTCTATTGGCCTGGGTTATTACCAGAAGCATCACCAAACCGGTAAATAAGGCCATAGATGCTCTCACTTCGGGCGCTGAGCAGGTCGGGGCCGCTTCAGAACAGGTTGCGGGCGCCAGTCAATCACTGGCTGAAGGCGCCTCGGAGCAAGCTTCATCTCTGGAGGAGATATCTTCTTCACTTGAGGAGATTACCAGCATGATTCGCCAGAACGCCGACAATTCCAAGCAGGCCAACGCGCTTGCCAGTGAGGTTAACAGCAATACTGATAAGGGGATTTCGGCTATGAAAAATACCACAGATGCAATGCAGGAGATCAAGAAATCGTCCGACGAGACGGCCAAGATCATCAAGGTTATCGATGAAATCGCCTTCCAGACCAACCTTCTGGCTCTGAACGCGGCTGTTGAAGCAGCTCGCGCCGGGGAAGCCGGTAAGGGATTTGCCGTTGTGGCCGAAGAGGTAAGAAACCTGGCGCAGCGTTCGGCCGAAGCGGCCAAAAGTACCAGTGAAATGATTGACGAATCTCAGAATAACGCCGAGGCCGGCGTGAGATCAGCCGAAGAACTGGTGGGAATTCTAAACAATGTCGCCGACGGCATAAAGAAAGTAAACAATCTAATCGGCGAGGTTTCGGCCTCCAGTGACGAACAGGCCCAGGGCGCTGATCAGATAAGCACGGGGGTGGCGCAGTTGGATCAGGTAACTCAGCAGAATGCCGCCAATGCCGAGGAATCATCCTCAGCAAGCGAGGAGCTTGCCGCTCAAGCACAGGAACTTC
>DAOWOO010000107.1 GCA_030642025.1 Candidatus Zixiibacteriota bacterium
GCATAAAAATCTTTTTGCGTGGATAGCTCTGGAAAAGAAGATACTGTTTATCGGGTTTATATTAATCGTACTGGTGGCGGCGTTTTCGATTATCTCGACGTTGGTTATGCTAGCTATGGAGAAACGTGCTGAAATCGGTATTCTCAAGACAATGGGGTCCACACCCGGATCGATACGGAAGATATTTATATATAATGGTTTGATTATCGGGTTTATCGGTGTTGCCGGAGGCTGGTCATTATCTCTGGCGGCTTCATGGCTTCAAAATACCTATTCTATTATCTCACTCCCGGCTGAGCTTTATTTCATTAATTATCTCCCGATTGATGTTTACTGGCTTGATTATGCGGCGGTGGCATTCGTGACCATAATAATCTGTTTTCTGGCGGCCTTGTATCCGGCTCATCGGGCTGCCGGACAATCTGTTATCGATGTGATTCGACAGTGATGGCGCGAATTATGCGCTCTTTCCTAAATAATTTGACGATATTGGCGAAAATAGTTATATAACATAATATACAGGGATGTTGGAGGAGGTTTTAAGAATTGGATTCGACTGGAAGTACAGGCTTTCTGGTGGCTCGAGGGATCCGTCGGAGTTTCAAAACAGCCGAGGGAACGCTTGAGGTTCTCAGGGGAATTGACCTTACGATCAACCGGGGGGAAATGACTGCTGTGATAGGCGAATCCGGTGTTGGGAAATCGACTCTTTTACATATACTCGGGGGGTTGGATATACCGTCAGATGGAACCGTTGAGATCGGCGGCGAGCAGTTTTTTGCCAAAAACGAAAAAGAAATGGCCGCTTATCGTAATGAGCATATCGGTTTCGTTTTCCAGTATCATTATCTCCTTGAAGACTTTACAGCGTTAGAGAATGTAATGTTGCCGGCTCTTATCGCAGGGGACAGCGTTGCTTCGGCTACCGAACGTTCGGAACAACTTCTTTCGGATGTGGGTTTAACAGATAGGATGAAGCATCGTCCGTATCAATTGTCCGGAGGCGAACTACAGCGTGTGGCGGTATCCCGAGCGCTGGCAAATAACCCCCAAATCGTTCTTGCGGATGAGCCGTCCGGAAATCTGGATGTGCGGACCGGCGAACGGTTGCACAGCCTGCTGGCGGATTTAAACAGGTCGCGGGGAATTACCTTTCTGATTGCAACGCACAATGTTGACCTGACACGGAGTTGCGGCAGGGTTGTAAAACTGGAAAACGGCCTCGCTGGCGAGGTCATAAACGGTTAGGTGGTGAATAATGATTTGCCAGAAGTGTAAAAAAAACCAGGCGACAATTCACTTAACTCAGATTGTCGATAACAAGAAAATAACTTTTTCAATTTGCAAAGAATGTGCGGCCGAGATGGGTTTCCACTCACCGCTTGATAATGTCCCATTCCCACTGGCCGAGATACTTTCCGGTATGGTTCAGGGGCAAATACTGCGGAAAGATACCGAGCCGTTGCCGGAGATGACCTGCCCCGGTTGCGGATTGACATTTGAGGCTTTTTCCCGGCAGGGTCGATTCGGTTGCGGAGAATGCTACTCGGCATTTCGTCCGCGTCTGGAAATGATCATGCGGAAACTTCACGGGTCGTCATTGCATAAGGGAAGACTTCCGGTTGCCGATGAGGACCATTCACAATCGATTAAAGAAGAGGAACGGCTGGAATCGGAGCTGAGGAAAGCCATTGAAACTGAAGATTTTGAACGCGCCGCCGATTTACGGGATAAACTCAAAACGATAAGAGAAGCCGACCTGACCTCAAAGGATGGGTAGTGAGTATAATGTTTGAAGATATGGCCAAGACCCTGAGCGGCTGGCTTACAGGTGAGGGCGATGAGAGCATGGTGGTGCTATCCACCCGGGTTCGTCTGGCCAGAAATGTTTCCCACCTGGCCTATCCGGCCGCAGCCGATTCCGAGACCAGGGAGAAAATTATCGGCTATTTTGAGTCAACACGATCACGCTCGGAGATGCTCTCGGAGGGTAATTTCCTGAAAGCGGTTGATCTTAATCGACTGGATCGCGACTTCTTAATTGAGAGACACCTGATGTCGCCGGCTTTTATGCACGACGACTCCGCGCGGGCACTGTATGTCAACTCCGACCAGCAGGTTTCGATTATGATTAACGAAGAAGATCACTTTCGTATCCAGGCGCTGACCCCGGGGCTTGATCCATTCGGAGCCTTCCGGCTGGCCGGGAACTATGACGACGAAATCGGCAAGTATGTTAAGTATGATTATGACCCCGATTTCGGTTTTCTGACTGCCTGTCCCACCAATGTTGGGACCGGCATGCGAGCATCGGTTTTGATACACCTGCCCGGACTGGTAATAACCAAAGATATTGATCGCGTGATAAACCGCATCTCCCAGCAGGGAGTCGTTGTTCGCGGGTTTTATGGCGAGGGTTCCGATGTTCTTGGCAACCTGTTCCAGATTTCCAATCAGACCACGCTCGGCGTTTCCGAGAAAAATATACTGGAATTGATAGAGCGGGTAACGCGGGGAATAATTGAGAATGAGGCCTCCGCCCGTGAACGATTGAAAACCGAAGCCTCAACGCAGATAGAGGATAAAATCTGGCGCGCTTACGGAATACTGAGAAATGCCCGGCTTTTGACCAGCGAAGAGGTAATGAATCTTCTCTCGGCGGTTCGGCTCGGCGTGGCCATGGATATTATAGACACGATTGAAATATCAACCCTGAATGAAATCCTGCTTTTATCGCAACCGGCGCATCTGCAGAAATACTATTCTCGCGAGATGGAAACCGATGAGCGCGATATGGTCAGGGCCTCAATGGTAAGGGAAAAACTGGCATAAGGATATTGTTATCATGAAAAAACACAATATCATAGATAGGATGGTGAACTAAGATGAATGAGATGTTTACCGAGTTAGCCCGAAAGGCAATAGAGTACGCCCGCGATGAAGCGGCTCGACTTCGCCATGACTACATTGGGACTGAGCATCTCCTGCTGGGTCTGGTTCGATTGGGTGAGGGACGTGCGGCTGATATCATCATGAATCTTGGCATCGATCTTCCTGATCTGAAAGCCTCAATTGAGGAAGTCGTCCAGCCTTCCGGCGGTACCATGACGGTGGGTCAGTTGCCCCTTACGGCACGGGCCAAGAAGACATTGGAGGTTTCCGGGCAGGAAGCCCGCACCTTGAAGTCAAAGGATATTGATACCGAGCATATTCTCCTGGCCCTGTTAAAGGACGAGGAAGGAGTAGCGGCCCAGGTGCTATCGATGTATGAAATCGACTATAAAGACGCTTATGAAGAGTTTAAAAATATTCAGGGCGGGAAACCGTCGTCATTCAAGAAAAAACGCAAGAAATCCAAAACTCCGGCGCTTGATCACTATGGCCGCGACCTGACCGAGTTTGCCCGCCGGGGCGATCTGGATCCGGTTATCGGCCGCCAGGATGAGATCGAGCGAGTCAGCCAGATTCTCTCCCGGCGCAAGAAAAACAACCCGGTATTAATCGGTGAACCGGGGGTCGGCAAGACGGCCATTGCCGAGGGACTGGCCCAGAAGATTATTGAGGGCAAGATTCCGCAAACTCTTGAAAATAAGCGGTTGGTAACGCTGGATATGGCTTCCCTGGTGGCCGGGACCAAGTACCGCGGCCAGTTTGAGGAACGCCTTAAAGCGGTAATGACCGAGATAATAAATTCCAAGGATGTTATTATTTTTATCGACGAACTGCATACGATAGTCGGCGCCGGAGGCGCCGAGGGATCGCTCGACGCCAGTAATATTTTTAAACCGGCGCTTTCGCGCGGGGAGTTGCAGTGTATCGGCGCCACGACGCTGAATGAATATCGCAAGTACATCGAAAAGGACGGTGCTCTTGACCGGCGATTCCAGACGGTCATGGTAGAGGCGCCTTCAACGGAAGATACGATCAAGATTCTCCAGGGACTCAGGTATAAATACGAAGAGCATCACAAACTGACGATCTCCGATGAGGCTATCGAGGCGGCCGTGAAGCTGTCCGATCGATATATCAGCGGCCGGTTCCAGCCGGACAAATCGCTCGATGTTATCGACGAGGCCGGATCGCGGGCGCATCTATCGACTTTTGCCAAGCCTGATGAGTTCAAGCAGGTCGAGGATGAGATCACCCGGCTTCAGGAGGAGAAGGAGAAAGCAGTAAAAAATCAGGCCTTTGAAACCGCCGCGCAGCTTCGCGACGAACTGAAATTCAAGAAAGAAAAACTCGACGAGATGAAAAAAGAGTGGGAGAAGGAGCGCGAGGAGCAGAAAATTGTCCTTCAGGATGAAGATATTGCGCAGATTGTCTCCAAAATGACCGGCATCCCGCTTTTTCGTCTCGAAGAAAAAGAATCCAGGCGCCTGCTTCGGATGGAAGAGGAGCTCAAGAAGCGCATCATCGGGCAGAGTGAAGCGATCGAAAAAATCACCAGGGCAATTCGCCGCGCCCGCGCCGGGCTGGGCGATCCGCGCCGCCCGATCGGTTCGTTTATCTTCCTCGGCCCAACCGGTGTCGGCAAAACCGAACTGGCGCGCGCTCTGGCTGATTTCCTGTTCGAGGACAGCGAATCACTGGTTCGAATCGATATGTCCGAGTACATGGAGAAATTTGCAGTGTCGCGTCTTATCGGCGCGCCTCCAGGATATGTCGGATACGAAGAGGGCGGACAGCTGACTGAAAAAGTCAGACGTCGGCCATACTCAGTAGTGCTGCTTGATGAAATCGAAAAGGCGCACCCGGATGTTTTCAATATCCTGCTCCAGTTAATGGATGATGGCACGCTGACCGATTCGTTCGGACGCAAGGTTAATTTCCGCAACACGGTTGTGATTATGACCTCCAATGTCGGCACCCGGCAGATAAGGGATGGCAAGACGGTCGGATTCGGCGCCGAGCAGATTGACGAGTCTCACGATGCGATGAAGAGCAAAATTACCGATGAGTTGAAGAAGCTCTTCAATCCGGAACTTCTAAATCGTATCGATGATACGGTAATTTTCCGGGCGCTCAATGTCGAGGATATCAAGGAAATTGTAGATATCCTGATTGCCGATGTCGCCACCCGCCTGGCCGAGAAGGGAATAAGCTTCACATTGACGGATGATGCCCGCAACTTCTTGGCCAAAAACGGCTTTGAACCGATGCTGGGCGCCAGACCGCTAAGGCGGGCGATTCAGAAATATCTGGAAGACCCGCTCGCCGAAGAGCTTCTGCGTGGCCAGTATGCCGGTGATTGCAATATTATCATTGGGGCCGATGAGGAAAGGCTGATTTTCACATTCGGCGATCAACTGGCTCAGGATGAGCAGCCCAAAAAGGTGATCAATTAACAGACTTGACATTTTCGTAAATATTGTTATACTATTTCGGCTCGGTGTTACCGGGCCGAAATTTTGTTGATAGGAAAACGAGGAGTATAAAATGGCTCATAAAAAAGGTGTCGGCTCATCGCGAAACGGCCGTGACAGTAACGGTCAGCGGATGGGTGTCAAGGCGTTCTCGGGCGAGGCAATCCCGGCCGGAACCATTATTGTCCGCCAGCGCGGAACTAAATTTCATCCGGGGCTGAATGTTGGTATAGGAAAGGACAATACTCTCTTTGCCAAGATTACCGGTGTCGTGAAATTCGAACGCCAGGGACGCGATAAGAAAGTCGTCTCGGTTTTACAGTAACATTAAACCGGCGCAA
>DAOWOO010000235.1 GCA_030642025.1 Candidatus Zixiibacteriota bacterium
TGTTACTGACAGCAGTCCTGCTAATCTGTCTGGCCATGGTGGCTATGGCTGATCTGACAGTCAAGACCAAAATGACCATGGATATTTTCGGGGCCGGCACATCGGAAACTATGCGAACCGATTACTACCGCGCCGACCGGTCCTGCGGCGAAACATCCATGAAACCGACCGGCGGTATGATGGCCATGATGGGCGGCAAGGAGATTAAATCGGCCGACATCACCCGTTTGGATAAATCACTGATGTGGCTGCTCGATCCGGACAAAAAAACATACCGCACTACCGATTTTGCCGAATTAAAGGAAATGTTTGGCGAAATCCCCAAACGAGGTATGGCCGACATGGCCGTGGGTGATGCCAAATCGGGCGAGTATGATTGGAATATCGAAGTGGTTGAGTCGGGCAAGAAAGGCAAAATCGGCGATTATGACTGTGTGGGTGTTATAACTTATGCCTCCGGTGTTAATAAGAAAGATGCCGAGGATAAGATCAGGATTCTTTATGAGCAGTGGTATGCCGAGGATGCTCCGGGTTACGGCCTGTTTGAGAAATATCAGAATACCTTTTCCAAAACGCTGGGAATTGATATGAATTCCGAACAGAGAAAAACAACCCAGATGCTCGGCATGTTCGCCGACCAGCTTGATTTGATATTCGATAAGGCCGGTGAGATAAAAGGGATGCTGATGAAAACCCTGCTTCAGGTGGAAAGAACCGATGTCCCCAGCATGGGAGATGCCAAAAATATGCCGCCCCAGATGAAGGCCATGATGGGTGAACCTAAAAAGACTGAAGGCGGGATGTATCAGGTTCTGGCTATTGAAACTGAGGTTGTCGGTATCGAAGAAGGCTCGGTCGATGATTCTAAGTTTGAGATTCCGGAAGGATACAAGCAAAAATAAAATAGCCCCGAATTCCCTATAAAAAATGCCCGGTGTGACATCGCACCGGGCATTTTAACTCAATCGCCATTATTTCATAATTCATCCAGAAATTGCAATACCACCCTCGCCGAATTGCGGGCGGCGACTCTGAAAAACTGTTTTATCTCCGCCGTCGCCGATTCCGATCCTGACCCCCCGGCCAGGTCGGAAGCCGAACGAAAAACAATAAACGGGATTCCATTGACAGCGCAGACCTGCGCCACCGCCGCTGATTCCATATCGGTCACCAGCGCCGAGAAATTCTTTGAAAGCCAGCGGCGTTTTTCGCGACTGTCGATGAAGGTGTTGCCGCTGACCCCGACCCCGCCGATTATAACCTCTGGAATCCGTTTGCCGATCGGGTCAAGGATCAACTCCTGACCTGATATCTTTCGGACAACGGCCAGCATACTGCTGTCGGTATTAATATATATCTGTTCGATAACACTGTCATGAACCGGAGAGTAAATATCGATATCGCCGGGTATCAGTCCATCCTTGCCGATATATCCATAATCGTGGGTCGCCCATTTTTCACAGACAACTATATCGCCGATATGCACCGAACTATCGATCGCCCCGGCTATACCGGAAAATATCACCTTAGACGGATTGAATCGATCAATCAGCATCTGGGCTGTCATGGCGGCGTTTGTCATTCCAATCCCCGATTCGGCCAGGACAACATCATGGCCATTGAATTTTCCAACAGTTATTGATCGGCCAAGAACGCTTTCCTGAACGCCGGACTGCATCTTTTTGGCCAGAAGTTCACCCTCGGCGGAGAAGGCGTACATAATTAAAATTGGCCGGGAGGATTCATTCGTTTTATTACAGGCAGCAATAGACAGCAGCATTAACGCAGAAAGTGTTATACTTAATGCGATTCTGATCCTTTTGGCATATGGGTGATTGCTCATAAACAAATCCCCTTATTTATCCGGAGTGGTTTAAAAAATACCCCCGTCAGGAATCGAACCTGAATTACCGGCTCCGGAGGCCGATGCGTTATCCGTTACACCACGGGGGCAGATCATATTTGGCTTGGCAATTCATTATTGCGCTGTCAAACGTACAATGTAAAGCGCAGGATGTCAATCAAAGAATTCATGTTGTTTCTGCGGCGGTATTTGTGATTATTCCATCTTGCTTTCCCGCAAAAGCTATGGTAACTTATTGATTTTGAGGGAATTGGATTGATCGACTGGATTTGCGAACAAATTGTCCTCTACTGGGATATCTTTAAATATCTTATCCCGGTGGTGCCGTGGACGGCGCTGATTACCGTAACATCGTTTGCCCTGGCGCTGGTTCTGGGGCTTATTATCGGGGTCTTGCGTCTTTCACATAATCGGGCTATCGCCTTTATATCCGGGGCCTATGTCAATATTATCCGCGGGGTCCCGCTTCTGGTGCATATTTTCTTTATATATTTCGGTCTGGGATCACTGCTGAACCTCGACCGTTTCACCGCCGGCGTGCTGGCGGTTGGGATATGTTATTCAGCTTACCTGGCCGAGATATTCAGGTCCGGAATCGATGCTATCGCTCACGGTCAGTACGAAGCCGCCATGTCGCTGGGGATGACCCGGTTCCAAACATTGCGCCATGTGATAATTCCACAATCGCTGAGAATTGTTATCCCGCCGGTGGCCAACGAATTTATCGCATCACTCAAGGATTCATCGTTGGTGTCAATTATCGGCCTGCGCGAACTGACCCGCGCCGGAAGGGAATACTACTCGCAGAATTTCACTGATTTCCAGACCTGGTTTCTGGTCGGATTATTATATCTGGTAATGACCTTAACCCTGACACGGCTGGTTAAATATCTTGAGAGCGTCTATGCCGTTAAAGGATTCGGAAGCAGCAGAGCGTGATGATTAAAATTAAAAATGTAGTCTGCCGCTTCGGAAATATAATCGCTGTTAATGGTATTTCGCTTGATGTAGAGCGGGGAGAAGTGGTGGTTATTATCGGGCCGTCAGGTTCGGGAAAATCGACCATTCTCCGGTGTCTTAATGCTCTGGAGGAGATTGATTCGGGCGAAATAATCATAGATAATTTCAGAATCGACAAGAATCAAAAGGATATTCACCAGATACGTCTTGAAATCGGAATGGTCTTCCAGCAGTTTAATCTCTTCCCTCACCTGACCGTAATTGATAATATCATGCTGGCTCAAAAGGTGGTGCGAAGACGCTCCAAAGAAGAAGCCCATAAAAAAGGTATGGGGCTTCTCGAGCAGGTCGGGCTTTTGGATAAAGTTGATGTTTACCCCGAACAGCTTTCCGGCGGTCAGAAGCAGAGAGTGGCGATTGTCCGGGCATTGGCCATGGATCCGAAAATCATGCTTTTTGACGAGGTAACCTCAGCTCTTGATCCGGAAATGATAGGCGAGGTTCTGGAGACAATGAAAATGCTGGCGGTCAGGGGAATGACCATGCTGGTGGTGAGCCATGAACTCGGTTTTGCACGCGAGGTGGCCGACCGCGTCGTCTTTATGGAGGCAGGAAAGATTATCGAAAGCGGAACGCCTGAAAAAATATTCGATAATCCCTCCCGGCCGAGAACAAAAGATTTTCTAAATAAGGTACTGTGAAAGGATTGAATATGAAAATATCTACCGGGACAATCATAATAATAATCCTGATAATGTTCGCCACAACGGTTTCAGCCTCAACATTCCGTATCGAACCGCGCCAACCCAAAATAGCGCCCAGATTTGATGACTATTTGAATAGTGCGTCAAAATCCAATCCGGCCAAAATCTGGGTCTTTTTTATCGATAAAAATCTCTTTGATAAATCCTCCGTAGCTGATGCCGCCGATAACGCCGGAAGGCGTTTTACTGAACGCGCCCTGGAACGCCGTCGAATTCGAACCGAGGATAAAGGAGCCTTTGATTATTTCGATATTCCGGTCAATGCCGGCTATATCAGGCAGGTTGAA
>DAOWOO010000201.1 GCA_030642025.1 Candidatus Zixiibacteriota bacterium
GGGCTCAAAATCCGGGGTTGGCGGATCAATATCGTCTGCCTCTTCGGGAACCGGTTTGACAAATGCCAGTTCGACGATATCAAGTTCATTTAACCGGTTGATGACTTGTTCGGCCTCAGCCGGGTCGGTGATACTCAGCGAATAATACAGGTTCAAATCGGCCAGTTGATATCTTGAATTTGCTTCCAGGGCTGTTTTCATTCGCCCCAGCTCGGATTCCGATCTGCTTTTGAATACGCGTTCCAGACGCCCATCAAAATAAGGTCCCAGTATCCTTTCGACATCATCAAGAGAGACACCCGCCGCGGCCGCGAAGGATTTTCCGCGCAGACGTATTTCAGTGCCTTCCTCAAATTTCACTACCACGCGGCGGATATCCGCATCTCTGGATATAGTGGTATATGCGGTTTTTTGGGGCACAGCCCGTTGCTTTAGTGATACAATATCATTGTTGGGTACAGGCGTTGTAGCGGCAAAAAGTGATGAGGTTAGAACAAATATGGTGAGGATTATCATGTATTGAACAGGGCGAAAAGAACGCAACATTATACCTCCAAATCTTTACTATATATTACGGTAGCAGGACCGTCATCTTTAGTAACAGGCGACAGGTAACGTGATATAATACAACTAAATATACTCTGTTTTAAAAACTTGTCAATGAATCTTTGGTGTGCTGGTATAATTCCGTTGTCGTGCAACGACTAACGGGTATAAGTTAATGTCATACTTTCTCAAGACGGAGTTTGTCATTCAGGGCCGAAACCTTGAGGGGGTATCGTCCGGAGAAACAACTTACGCAGAAACTGTTGTTGGGCAATGACGGCATCGATGACATACCGTCTATTGAGAGGTAGCCCAGCGATTCCACATTAAGACACTTTCTGATCTGTTCAACCGTTTTGGATGATGCAATCAACTCCTCACGGGTCGGCATATCAATGCCATAGTAACATGGGGCAATAATCGGCGGCGCCGATATCCGCAGATGGATTTCCTTTGCTCCGGCCGACCGAATTAGCTTAACCAGTTTCCCTGAGGTTGTCCCGCGCACGATGGAATCATCGACAACCACCACGCGCTGGCCTTCCAGGACGCCCCTGACCGGGTTGAATTTGATCTTAACATCAAGGTCCCGGATATCCTGGTGTGGATCAATGAAAGTTCGGCCTACATAGTGATTTCGAATCAGACCGATTTCAAAACGTATACCTGATTGCTCCGAGTAGCCAAGTGCGGCGGTATTGGCCGAATCGGGGATACCGATTACGATATCGGCCTCGGTCGGATGTTCCCTGGCCAGTTGCCGTCCCAGCCGCCGCCGGATTTTATCGACATTCTCTCCGAACACCTTGGAGTCGGGGCGGGCAAAATAGATATACTCAAATATACAGAAGGCATGTTTTTGCTTTTTAAGAGGATATAATGACCTGATTCCTTTTTCGCTTATCTCGATAACCTCGCCGGGTTCAATATCGCGTATATATTTGGCACCGATAATATCAAAAGCACAGGTTTCCGAGGCAACTATGTAAGTGCCGTTGTTGTATTTGCCCAAAGCCAGGGGACGGAATCCCCGCGGATCACGCGCTGCAATAATTGAATATTCCGTCATAAATACAAGTGAGTATGCTCCTTGAACATGTTGCAGTGAGTCGCAGATACGGTTAAGCCAGGTTCGCTTTTTCGATGCTGCTGTCAGGTGCAGGAAAATCTCGGTATCGGACGTTGTCTGGAATATCGAACCGGAACTTTCCAGTCTTTGCCGTAACTCCAGTGAATTGGTCAGGTTGCCATTGTGCCCGATAGCCAGTTTCTCGGAGCGGTTGGTTATCAGAAATGGCTGAATGTTGGTTAGAGACGACGCTCCGGTGGTTGAATACCTGGTATGCCCGATGGCGATATTGCCCTTCAGGCGGGATATGTTGGCCCTATCGGCGAACACCTCATTAACCTCACCCATCCCTTTGTAAATATGAACCTTGCCGTTCCCAGAGGTGACAATTCCGGCTGATTCCTGACCTCGGTGCTGCAGAGAGTACAGGCCAAAATAAGTCAACTCGGCCGCCCGACGGGAGCCGTAAATTGCGAAGATGCCGCACTTGTCGTTTACCATACCGTTACCACCTTATTCAGTGCGCCGAAGAAAAACCTAATTTTAACAGTCTCAAACGTCTGTGTCAAGTGTCCCTTGCGGATTTTGTCTGCCATATATATGAAAATAATTGCAGTGAATAATATAAAGGCATCCGATTATAATGCAGTGCATTTCCCTTTGGCTTGTATAACCCTATAGAATAGGCCGATATGCCGGGTCTGGCGGACAAGCGGTCGCATTTTAGGCCGAATCCGCACATTTTACTTCAAAGGCATGTATTTTGCGTGACTGGCAATTGAGGTTTATATGTCTCAGAAAATGGTTAATAACAAGTATTCTAGGGCTATGGCGCAGTTTGAGATATTACGAGATATCGCCCTCTCGGCGTCAATGCAACAGGAGCCTTCGGGGCTAGCCCAGTCAGCGCTTAAAAGCGCTGTCGAACTTTTGGAGCTTACGGCGGCCCGGCTGATTTTCTGGGATTCTGACGAAAAACCGATTCTCAATGTCGGCTATGCCGAAGACGAAAACGAAACCCGGCGGCTGGCCGAGTTGGAAGACAATCTCTTTGTTACTCTCCGAAAAAAACGCGAGCTTGTCTCGGCATATATGTCGTTCGGCGGAGAAAGGCCGTTTACATCATTTACTCTCCCCTTGAAGAAGGGAAATATCATAATCGGAGCGCTTCTGGGGATTCAGCCCGGGATGGGGTCGCTGGTCAGGGAAGATATATTTCTGGAGGCGGTCGCGGCGGCGCTGTCGGTATCATTCATCGCCGCGGGCTTGGGCGAAACAACCGGCGACATAGCCGCAAGGATTAAAGAGGAAAGAGTCAAGGCTATTCTGGAAATAGCCGCAACACTGAGTCATGAGATTAACAATCCGCTGACCGCCGTGATTGGAAATATTCAGCTTCTGCTGTACAAGCGCGATGATCTCGATGATGAACTGAAAAAGAAACTAAATGTAATAGAGCAATCGGCTGGCAGGATTCGGGATATTATGGAGAAAGTATCAAGCTTGACTGAAGATAAAGTTACCGACTACGTGAATGGCCAGAAAATGATTGATCTCTCCGAGGAAGACGATTCCTCATAGTTCCCTCTTATCCCTACCTCGCCCAACTGGCCGGCAAATTCATTTGCCGGCCAATTTTATTTGCATTGATTTATTCTCCGCCAAGCTCCCAATTACACGGCTCCGGCTCACCAATCGGTTCGACATAGACAAACGCGATAAGATTCAAAATATCGGTCAGGTTGATAACACCATCTCTGTTGGTATCGCCATTCTCAAAATGGTAACCTTCTTCAACTGTGTAACCCAGGGTGTCAGCCTGATTGATGGCGGGGACGTCCTGATCTCCGATAAGCATCGACTGTAATGAACCGTCTATAATGCAGTAATTCCGAAGACCATCGAGTTGCGATAATATCTTTTTTAAGATAAGATATCTGATAAGTTTGTCAATGATTTGCGCGTCAATTCCGGGATAATCAACTTGACTTTTATGGTCTATATTGGTTGCTTAAAAGTTACAATATTATTATTTTTGAGGAATCTTTTTTCGCTTTTTGCGTTATACTGTGAAACTGCAGACAGAAAGGTAATAGATGAATAATCTCGAATATATTTTCAAGCCGAAGTCGGTTGCGGTGATCGGTGCGTCGACCAGAAAAGGCACCATCGGCCGGGAAATCCTGCATAACATCATTCTCAATGAATTCAACGGCAAGGTCTTTCCGGTAAACCCGAAAGCGGCGGTTATCCATTCGATTAAGTGCTACTCAACCATTCTCGATGTTCCCGATGCCGTCGATATGGCGATTATCGTGGTACCCCGGAAATTTGTCCCGCAGGTGGCCAAGCAGTGCGGCCAGAAAGGTGTCCGGGGATTGGTCGTGATCTCGGCCGGGTTCCGTGAAGTGGGCAATGAAGGGATAGAACTGGAAGACGAACTGGTCGAGATATGCCGTCAGTACCGGATGCGCATGGTTGGGCCTAACTGTTTCGGTGTTGTCAACACCGATCCGGAGTACTCGCTCAACTGCACCTTCGGGAAAACCCGCGCTTTGCAGGGCAGAGTCGGCTTCATCTCACAGTCGGGCGCGCTCGGCGAGGCGATTATGAA
>DAOWOO010000376.1 GCA_030642025.1 Candidatus Zixiibacteriota bacterium
AGAGTCCCCTGCAATCCTCGCTGCAAAGCGGTTTCATTGGCATCTCAAGCAAAAACGCCTGTCTGACTGTTTTAGTCAGGTCGACGATATACTCATTCGGCTTAAGATATATTACATCTTCAGTAACATCTGAAGCGAGAATTGGTTTCCCTTCGCCGCTCTTTATTATAAAATTCAATTCGCCTTCAAGTTCAGTAATAAAATTCTCCAGGCAGCGTGAACACTCCCCTTCAATAATCGCCACCGCCCGGCCCTGACAGAAATACTCCTCTTTGAGCCTCTGAATATTAAGCGTTATCCGTATAGGATCCCTAAATGTGAATCCTCCAAAAGCCTCCTCAAAACTGTCATCCGCTTCCGCCTCCAGCACCACGTCAGTCGGAAAGCCGGCATATTGACGTAAATCCAGATTCATAGACAGCGAAAGTATAAAACCAGGGGGACAAAGTCAAGCCAAAAACGGATTCCGAAGCGGTTGATCAAGACCGCCACAGGTAACGTTGATCGGTGTGTTCCGGTGATTTACTCGCCTTCGGATTCGGCAATGTTCAGGCGGTTTTTGGCGCGCTCGGCGGCTCGCTTGGCGCGAGGCAAATCTATCGCTCCCGCTCGGTCGAGCATTCTCTTTTTGGCCCGATCCAGCGCCTGTCTGGCACGTTCCGTATCGATGTCACCCGCAAATTCAACCGAATCGATCAGGAGCGTGGCATGATTGGCGGAAACCTCAAAAAAGCCGTCCGAAACAGCCATAGCCAACTCCTTGCCCTCGAAATCCCTGACCGAAACCTTTCCCGGCGTTATCGCGGTAATAAGCGGGGCATGATTGCTTAAAACCCCCAGATAACCGCCGATTCCCGGCACTATCAGGGACTGCACTTCGTCCTCATACGAAATTTTTTCCGGCGTGACTATGGAAAGTTTAAACATTGCTTTCGCTCATCACTTCATTTTCTCGTAGTTTTCCAAAACCTCGTCAATACCGCCGACCATGTAGAAAGCCTGCTCGGGAATATCATCGAATTCGCCCTCAACCAGACGCTTGAATCCCTTAATCGTATCTTCCAGTTTGACAAATCGACCGGGCTTGCCGGTAAATACCTCGGCCACAAAGAACGGCTGGGACAGGAACTTCTGAATCTTACGCGCCCGACTGACCACCAGCTTGTCATCCTCGGAAAGTTCGTCAACGCCGAGAATAGCGATAATATCCTGAAGGTCTTTGTAACGCTGCAGGGTCTGCTGGACCAGGCGGGCTATATTATAGTGCTCCTCGCCGACAATATGCGGGTCGAGAATACGCGAGGTCGAATCCAGCGGGTCAACCGCCGGATAAATACCCAGTTCGGCAATCTGACGCGACAATACCGAGGTGGCATCGAGATGCGAGAACGTCGTCGCCGGAGCGGGATCAGTCAAATCGTCAGCCGGAACATAAATCGCTTGCACTGAGGTGATTGATCCGGCTTGAGTCGAAGTAATTCGCTCCTGCAGGGCACCCATCTCAGTTCCCAGAGTCGGCTGATAACCAACCGCCGACGGCATGCGTCCCAGAAGAGCAGAAACCTCGGAACCGGCTTGTACGAAGCGGAAAATATTGTCAATAAAAATAAGGACGTCCTGATGTTCTTCATCGCGGAAGTACTCGGCCATGGTCAGTCCGGACAATGCCACCCGAAGCCTGGCACCGGGGGGTTCGTTCATCTGTCCAAAGACCATAACGGTCTTGGCAATAACGCCGGACTCTTTCATCTCCAGCCAGAGGTCATTGCCCTCACGGGTTCGCTCACCTACCCCGCAAAAAGCCGAATAGCCGCCATGCTCGGTCGCCACCGAGCGAATCAATTCCTGAATCAATACTGTTTTGCCGACACCGGCGCCTCCGAACAAACCGACTTTGCCGCCTCTGGGGTACGGTTCCAAAAGGTCCACCACCTTGATTCCGGTTTCCAGAATCTCGGTGTCAGTATCCTGCTCTTCCAGAGTCGGGGTCGGTCGGTGTATCGGTTTCCGCTTCATTTCCGCGGGCATCGCACCCAGATTGTCAAGCGGTTCACCCAGCAAATTAAAGATTCGGCCCAGCGTTTTTTCGCCGACCGGTACTGTAATCGGCGAGCCGGTATCAGTGGCCGGCATGCCTCTTACAAGGCCGTCGGTCGATGCCATGGCCACGCAGCGAACTATGTTGTCGCCGATATGCAGCGCCACCTCGACCGTCAGATCGATATTCTTTTCCTTATCCTTGATCTTGATAGCATTCAGGATATTGGGCAGATTGTCCGCATGAAACTCACAGTCAACCGTCGGGCCGATTACCTGGACCACTTTACCGATATTCTCAGCCATATAGACTCGCTCCGTTTATATCAATACACCTATTATCGAATCAATCTATCCTTTAAGCGCCTCCGCGCCGGAAACAATTTCCAGAAGTTCTTTGGTAATCGCCGCCTGCCGCGCCTTGTTGTACTGCAGGGTCAACGATTCAATCATCTCACCGGCATTCTTGGTTGCCGATC
Organism: Candidatus Zixiibacteriota bacterium; assembly: GCA_030642025.1. GTDB lineage: Bacteria > Zixibacteria > MSB-5A5 > GN15 > PGXB01 > DAOWOO01. Next base: position 2,517 of record DAOWOO010000376.1, read on the forward strand.
CCATGGCCAGCATACGTGTCCCGTGCTCGGAGGCAAACGAATCGGCC
>DAOWOO010000136.1 GCA_030642025.1 Candidatus Zixiibacteriota bacterium
GTCCCGATGAAAACAACCCGCTCCAGGCGGACAGCGACGGCGATGATGTCGGCGACGTTTGCGATAACTGCCCCGATGACGTCAACACCGCTCAGGATGACGCCGATGGTGACAATATCGGCGATATTTGCGACAACTGCCCCAACGATGCCAACGCCAATCAACACGACACCGACGGCGACGGTGACGGCGATGCCTGTGATGACGATGATGACGATGATACTATCCTCGATGTTGACGACAACTGCCAGTTTACACCCAACCCGCTCCAGGAAGACAGCGATTCCGACGGCATCGGCGACGCCTGTGAGTTCTTATGCGGCGACGTGGAGGGTGACGGGCTGATCAACCTGACCGATATATTGCATTTGATCGCGTATGTCTATGTCGCCGGACCTCCCCCCTATCCGCTTATCGAATGCGGAGATATTGACGGCACTGTGGGTATCAACCTGAGCGATATCCTGTATCTGATCTCCTATATTTATGCTGACCCGCCCGGTCCGGATCCGGTTTGCCCGTAAAAGCCCGGCAGGGAAAATGCCAGTGGGATGGGTTATACGGCCCATCCCCGCTTTTTAATGCCATAAAATAACTTGACAAAAATCGCATTCACACGTAATTTAAAATAGATTAATGTATCGCCAATTGCTCTTCCGTTACGAGAAATACAGGCGATATGCTGGCAACTCTGTCATTACCTGGAGAATGCCGGGGACCGGGCAATGTTTTCCCTGCCAAGGTCCAAGCCCCCGGGTTGGAAACAACCATAGTTTCATGGAGGAAAATCTTATGAAACGGGCGACTTTACTTGTCACAACGCTCCTACTTGTTGCCGTTTTTTCGCCGTCGATTATGGCGGCCAATTATCTCTGCGGTGACGTCAACGGTGATCAGGATGTTAATCTTGATGATATTCTGTTTTTGATTAATTCTATCTATGTTGAACAGATTACCCTGCCCTACAATCCGATGGCCGATGTAAATAGTAACGGTGTCATAAACCTCACCGATATCCTCACAATAATCGACTATCTTTATCTAAGCGGTAGCGGGCTGGTTTGTGGCATCAATCATGAGGATTACCAGAGTGAGTGTCTCGAAGGGCGTGACGGCGATACGGACACGATGTATGTTGAAGTCGAGGGATTTAATATCCACGTTTACCACCAAAACGCATACTATGATTGTTGCCTCGGTTATTATACCCCTAACAGCATCAACCTGAATCAGATAACCGTGTATGAATTCGATACCATCCCCGAATGCGACTGCTACTGTTATTTCGATCTGAAAACGGCGATACTCAACCTTATGCCGGGCGAGTATGTTGTTACCCTGATAGGTATCGAGGAAGATACAGTTGGGATCGATACGGCCATTATCAATACTTTTCCTCTGAATCACGAGGAGTTCCAGAGCGGCTGCCTGCCGAACAAAGTTAACGGCGACGACACCATGTATGTCACGGTCGAGGGGAGCGATATTCATATCCACCATGACAGCGCTTATTATAATTGCGGTTTGATGTACACTATGGCTTTCAGCCTGGATAATTTTGTCCTGACGGCCATTGAGGGAGACACTGGCGCCCCGGCATACTGTATTTGCTATTTCGACCTTGAATCGGTGGTCTATAACCTTCCCGACGGTGAATACACTGTCGTTCTGATAGGTCTCGAGGGCGACACGGTTGGCGTTGATCACGCCGTTATAGGCGGCGGTGGCTACAGTCATGATGTTTTCCAGAGCGGCTGTCTGGAGGAAAAAGATAACCATGACGAAATAATGTATGTTATCGTTGACGGCAATGACATACATATCCACCATGATAATGCCTACTACAACTGCGGTCTTGATTATGTGGTCGATTTTAATATCGAGGGCTTTGATATCACCGCCACCGAGGGCGATATAGGTCCTCCGGCGGATTGTATCTGCTGGTTCAATCTTGAATCTGTCGTTTATGATTTGCCCCCGGGCGAATATACGGTAACTCTTATCGGCTTGAGCGGCCAGATTGTCGGGATTGATACGGTAGTAATCGAATAGAATAAAACCGTGAGAGACAACATCATAAAGCTGACGGCGGGGTTTCCCGCCGTTTTCTTTACCTCTGCTTTTCAACAGAATTGTACCCGGCAATTTCAACTTAATTTGCTGGTTGACAAACCTATTCCACCCTGATATTTTAGTTTTTTAAAAGCAGGGATGTTTGTTTCTTCGAAAGTATATTGATACAGGTTTGAAGTCTAAAACACCCCGGGCATAGAAAGTATGGTAGAATAGGTACCAGTGTTTATAATTATAGAATCTGTGTTATTTGGTATCTGTCACACATTCTGATAAGGATATCGCTGTAATGGATGATACCGGAGATACTTTTGAAGATGAATCAAACGCATCGCAACAGAATTCCGATCCGCTCGGTATAATCGGCTGGGAAATTGGCGGCAAGTATAAAATAACCGCGCATATCGGCGGCGGCGGGTTCGGTGAAGTATATGAAGGATACAATATAAATCTTACCGAACAGCGGCTTGTTTTTAAATTTTGCGAACGCGTTCAATCACGAGATAAATTCGCCAAGGAAGCCAATATCCTCTGCCTTCTGGATCATCCCAATATCTGCCGTGTAATCGACTATCTCCCCGAAGAAGGCGCTCTGGTGGTTCCATATATCAGCGGCCGCGACGGAGCGCGTATTCTTCGCGATAGCGGCCCCCTGCCCGAAGGGTTATTCCTTCGCGTCGCCCGCGATCTGAGCGTCGCCCTGGCCTTTGCCCACAAGCAGAAGGTTGCCCACCGCGATGTAAAACCGGGCAATATCCTTATTGATAAAAACGACCATGTTTACCTGATTGACTTCGGTATTGCCAAGGAAGTCGGCGATGCCGCCACACGGACAGCTTACCAAGCTCTGACACCGCAATTCGCCGCTCCCGAACGCCAGGCCGGAGATATTAAATACGATCCGTTCAAAAGCGATATCTATGAATTTGGGGTTACACTTTTCAACTTTGCCACTAACAATATGCCGTATAGAAACCCCGCCAATCCCAATGTCCGCGAGTGGGGCGGTATTGCCGCCAGGAATCTATCCCCCAGGCTTCTTAAAATACTCAAAAAGGCGACCCACCCCGATCCTGCCGCCCGGTACGAATCGGCCAATGACATGGTCGCCGATATTGCTGGCCTTAAGATCGCCTACCGTCGGCCGAGTAAGGCCAAATGGGTTATACCGGTGGCGGTGGTTGCCGTGCTGGCTATCGCGGCATTTTTCGGCAGCGACTATATCAAGGGATTGTTCAAGGCAAAGACAACCTCCCGACCAGCCATAACAGAAACACAGAAACCGCCTGACGATATTGCCCCGCCAATACAAAAGCCCAAACCGGACAGCGTCGCCACAGACTCAACCGATAAAAAACCTCTATCTGAAAAACCGAAACCGAGGCCAAAACCAGAACCCAAACCTGTGGAAAAACCGGTCGAGAGTAAGCCTGTTCCAAAGCCTCCGGATACTGTGTTCAGAGTAAATATTAATCCCTCAGACGGAGTATCCTTATCAATAGACGGCAAAAAAAGACCAATCGGCAGATTTATCGATATCAAACGGGGTAAACATTCTCTAAGAATTTTCCACCGCGATTATCCTGTCTTGCGCAAAGAGTTTAGAATCTCTGAAGATACCACTACTGTAACTTATAACCTGAATAATGAATTTTCAGATATTCCGCTGATTGATCTTACGCTGGCCCCATCACCCCTGATCGACAACTATACCCTGGCATTTTCATTAAATGGCCGTACGCGTGAGTTCAACAGTTTCCCGGTCAGGGGACTGAAACGCCTGGCGGGAGAATGGGAAGTGGAGTTTTCCCTGTTCCCGACCCAGGGCGGACGCCAGAAGGCAGTTGCCATTGATTCATGCGTCACCTTTCCCTGGGGCGGCGGACCACGAGTAATAATTTCCAAAGGGTCAGGAACAATAAATTTCGGCGTTTTCGCCGAAGAAGGAGTCAGTTCGGTTCCATTGATGATCTACTGGTCTGAAAACTAAGGTAAACACAAATAATTTACTGCTGAAGGAGGTTCTATGAAAAGCAGATCGCTGTTTTTCCGGGCCGTGGCAGTGACGGTTCTGAGCGTGTTTTTGCAATCGATAATCCTGCCCGGCCTCACGCCGGCGCTGGCCTCGGATTGCGATTATGACCCGTCCAGTCCGTCAGTCGAACATGCCCGGACGGCATTCAAAATGTTTAACTACAAATGCGCTGAGGAAGAGCTCCTGACATTTCTGGCCTACGACGATGCCGATATCGAAGATAAGGCCAGCGCGCATGTCCTGCTCGCATCGGTGTACTATGCCATGCTCAAAAACAACACCGAGAAACGCGACCGGGTCATGGAACAGTTTGTCGAAGCCTTCAAATCTTACCGGGAGTGGCGCGGTGAACTGGATATCAAGTCCAGCGAGTTTCTGGATTTAATGGAAATGGCCAAGGCCCAGGTTGACGAGGCCAAAATCGAAGAAGATAAAAAACCGGTTGAAGAACCGGTGGTCGAGGAAAAACCGGCTGATACTACCGAAACCGCAATCGTCGTCCCTCCGCCCCCCGAGAAAAAGAAGAAACCATGGTACACCCAGTGGTGGGCTATCGGCGCCGGAGTCGGCCTGGTGGCTGTTGCTGTGGTCGCCCTCGGCGGCGGCGGTGATGACGACGCCGATCAACCGCCGAGTGAACTTCCGGATTTCCCGGGAACTCCTCCCCCATCCGGTAAATGACGGCCGTAAAGGCAATGATATGAGTAACGAAACAGGCTTTTTAAAAGGAGAATTACGATGCGTAAAGGATATGTAGTTATTTCGTTTTTAACTCTGGCGCTGTTTTGCCTGGCCCTCTCACCGGCTATGGCCCAGGCGCCGAATTCAATCACCTACCAGGGCCGTCTGGTTGACGGCGAGGGCAACGTTATTACGGCATCAACTTCGGTAACTTTCAGAATATACTCAGCATTAACCGGTGGAACACTGTTATACACACAGGGCAAAACTGTTGACCCGGATGATGTAACCGGTGTTTTCACAGTTGAGTTGACTGGTGTAAATAGTGGCGATTTTA
>DAOWOO010000398.1 GCA_030642025.1 Candidatus Zixiibacteriota bacterium
AACATGAAACTCAATATCCGAAGTGATTCCGGTATTGGCATCAAACCGATTTCGGTTACTGGTACTCGACAACTGGTCCGTAAGGCCATAAACCACGCTATTGCCAAGAAACTGCCGTCGGTGACGCTGGTGCACAAGGGCAATATCATGAAATATACCGAGGGTGCCTTCCGTGACTGGGGCTATCAAGTTGCCATCAAGGAGTACCGGAGAAAGGTCGTTACCGAGGACGAACTCTGGTCCAAGTACAAGGGTAAAATGCCCAAAGGCAAAATCCTTATCAACGACCGTATCGCCGATTCCATGTTCCAGCAGATCCTGACTCGCACCGACGAATACTCGATACTGGCTACCCCCAACCTCAACGGCGACTATCTTTCCGATGCCTGCGCCGCTCAGGTCGGTGGGTTGGGTATGGCCCCGGGCGCCAATATCGGTGATTATATCGGTCTTTTCGAGGCTACTCATGGGACCGCTCCCAAATACGCCGACAAGGACGTCATCAACCCCGGTTCCCTTATTCTCTCGGCTGTGATGATGCTTGATTATCTCGGCTGGGACAAGGCCGGTGAATTAATCACCAATGCTTTGAAAAAGACCATCAACAAGAAAACCGTCACTTACGACCTGCATCGCCAGATGAAGGGCGCTAAGAAAGTCGGTACTACCCAGTACGCGACCAATATTATCAAGAATATGTAAACTGACGGGTTGTTTGATATTAAAAGGAGGTTTCCACGGTGAAACCTCCTTTTTTTATTATATATTTTTATTGATTGTCACTGTAAAATAACACTGTTTTAAGAGTATGATAATTTTGAAAATAGGAGTATTTTATGGATTTTTTACTTTTGCTCATCGTGACCCTGCTGTTTGCCGTGTCCGTATCGGCAATTGTTATTTTCTTTTTCCGCAAACCGATAGACAAGATTTTTGGCCGCATTATCGGGGAAGAAATCGCTGTCGCCTGGCGCAAATTTCTCATGTTCGCTCTCTTTGTGGTCGGCGTATCATCGGGCGTAAATATCTGGAAATTGGAACGCTTCATTACTCCGGTCGAGACCGGAGCGGAGAAAATTACTCTGACAGCCGAATACTGGGGACTTGAGATATATCGCACCATCATTCAAACCCTGGGCGGTATGGCCTGGGCGCTGCTTGTTTTCTTTGTCATCGCCCTGATAGCTTTTGTTATGGTGAAACGGAGAGAGACCGCGAAATAAAAAAGGCCGGCTGCATCTTTTCAAGCGTCCGGCCGATAATATAATAAGATAGTTTTAGTCCATTCTATCTATATAATTTAACGGAGGCCGAATGGCGCTTCTTACCTGGCATGATTCACTTTACGGTATCGGGGTGAAAACCATCGATGACCAGCATAAACGGATTCTCGTGATGATAAACAACCTGAATGATTCCCTGCAAAGAGGCGGGGGGAACAGCGAGGTTGGCGTTATCTTGAAGGAACTGGTGGAATACGTTAAGTTTCATTTTGCCGAAGAAGAAAAGCTGATGGAAGAAATAAATTACCATGAAATCGAAGAACATCGTGAGCTTCACGAGAAACTTACCCGTCATGTAATCGCTATCCTGTTACGATTGAAAAACGAACAGGAAGTCAGTATCTACGAATTGCTGTCCTTTTTAAGGGACTGGTGGAACGAGCATATCGGGGAAGAGGACAAGAAAATCGGTCAATGCCTTTCGACCAGGGCTCTAAAAGTTTCAAAATAGGTTCTACATCTTTAATATAAAAAGGCGGCTCGATATAATTCGAACCGCCTTTATTGATTTACTTATAAATCAGCTATTGTTTTTTCGGGTCCCCTTCAATAATGCGCTGGGTGTCCTGGGCAATTACCAGCTCTTCGTTAGTGGGGATGACCAGCGTTCTGACGGTGGCGTCATCGGTGGAAATGTCGATTTCCTTTCCGGCGGCATTTTCATTTTTCTTTTCGTCGAGTTTGACCCCCATGAATTCCAGATTTTCACAGGTTTTCTTCCTTATCAACGAAGAGTTCTCACCGACTCCGGCGGTGAAGACAATCGCGTCCAATCCACCCATGGCGGCGGCGTAAGAGGCGATATATTTCTTCAGCCGGTAACAGTAAACATCAAGAGCCAGCCGGGCGTTATTGTTGTTGTCCAGGGCGGCCTGCTCTATCTCCTGCATATCGGAGGATACGCCGGAGATGCCTATCAGGCCGGAATGCTTGTTCAAAAGGGTATTCCCCTCGTGCAGTGACAGCTCTTCGCGGGCCATGATATGCAGGATAATGGCCGGGTCCAAATCGCCGGAACGGGTGCCCATGAGCAGTCCCTCCAGAGGGGTAAAGCCCATCGAAGTATCAATCGATATGCCGCCCTTGACGGCCGATA
>DAOWOO010000150.1 GCA_030642025.1 Candidatus Zixiibacteriota bacterium
AACGCCCCGATAACCTCCGCAAGATCGCCCTCAAGTATTTCGTTCAGACGATGCAGGGTCAGGCCGATCCGATGGTCGGTTACCCGCGACTGGGGGAAATTGTATGTCCGTATCTTGGCCGAGCGGTCGCCGGAGCCGACCATGGCGCGCCGTTCCCGGGCAATTTCGCGGTCATGCTCCTCCCGCGCCTTGTCCAGAAGCCGCGCCCGAAGGACCTTCATCGCCTTGGCCTTGTTCTTGTGCTGTGACTTTTCATCCTGACAGGTCACCACCGTATTGGTCGGCAGGTGTGTTATTCGTACAGCGGAATCGGTGGTATTGACCGACTGTCCACCGGGACCGGATGAGCGGTAAACATCTATTTTAAGATCGTTCTCCTCGATTTCAAGATCAACCTCTTTGGCTTCCAGAAGGATTGCCACCGAGGCGGCCGAGGTATGAATCCGTCCCGACGATTCGGTTACCGGAACCCGCTGGACCCGGTGCACCCCCGATTCGTATTTCAGGTCGCCGTATGCACCCTCGCCGCTTACCAGAAAGACAACTTCCTTTAATCCCCCGATACCGGTCGGATTCGATGATAAAAGCTCAATTTTCCAGCCCCTGTTTTCGGCGTACTTGGTGTACATCCGGTACAGGTTGGCGGCGAATATGGCCGCTTCCTCGCCTCCGGTTCCGGCGCGTATTTCAACAATGGCATTCTTTACATCGTTGGGATCTTTGGGAGTCAGGAGGTGATTCAGCTTTTTCTCGAGCGATTCCAGCGCCGCACTCGATATTTCCAGTTCTTCGCGGGCCATCTCAACCAGTTCCCGGTCATCGGAATCTTTTATAATTTCGCGGGCATCGGCAATGGACTCGAAGGCCTTTTTATATTTGCGTCCGACAACAAGAATTTGCTCGACTTCGCGGCGTTCCCGGGCGATTGTTTTCATTTTCGTCTGGTCCGTCAGAACAGCCGTATCCATCAACCGGTTATTCAACTCCTCGAGACGTTTTTCATAATTTTCTATAATATCAAGCATTACATATTTACCTTAATCAATACAGGTTCAGGAATAAAGACTGAAAGTCGCTAAAGGCAGGTTTTTTTAACGGAGAGTTTTGATTCGGCAATGCCCAGCGCCGACTCCAGCGCCACGATGGCCACTTCCATCTGCTCGACAGTCGGTTCCTTGGTGGTGATTTTCTGAAGCCATAGTCCCGGCTTGATGAAAAACCGGGTGATCGGGTTGTTACGGGTTTTTCCTGAAAGGCGTAGAAGTTCGTACGATCCGCCCGCTACCAGCGGCAACAGCGAAAAATGCACCGCAAACCGTTCCAGCAGATTCGGCGCCGATCCGGTGATGGCCGCAAAAATCGTATCGGAAATCGAGTAAACCAGAATGGCCATCAACGCCACAATAATTATGAAACTGGTTCCGCACCGGGGATGAAGGGTGGTATGCCGGGCGACATTGTCAGTGGTCATATCCTCGCCGTTTTCAAAGGCGTAAATCGATTTATGCTCGGCGCCGTGATACTGAAACACACGTTTGAATTCACCGAATAAGGAGATGCCCCAGATATAAACCAGAAAGATAATAATCCTGATTGCCCCGGCCAGAAGGTTAAAAGGAAGGGCATCGCGTTCAATTCCTGTCAGAGTGGCCAGCACCAGCGGTAAAAAGAAGAAAATCCCGATACCGGCCAGCATGGCAAAGACAACCGTGCCTGTCAAAACCAGCTTGCCGGATTTTTTATCTTTGGGAATGTACTCCTCGCCCTTGGCGGCCGCTTCTTCCTTTTCGATTTCTTTCATCGATATATCCGCCGACAGGTTGAGAGTCTTGATGCCTATAACCATCATTTCAGCAAAGGTTACTACTCCGCGAAGAACCGGCAGGCCCAGAACCTTGTGTCTCTTCGTGAGTGATATGTACTCTTCGGTTTTAACGACTATCTCACCGGAGGGAATACGCATCGCTGTCGAGAAACGATCTTTTGAGCGCATCATGACACCTTCAATAACAGCCTGACCGCCGACTGACATATCTGACATCCGGGTAGAACCTTTCTCTAATGGGTTTCACACAGGGCGACCCGTAAATTAAATCATTAACATTATACGCGCCGTCTGCCGGATTTGCTGACAAAAGCAGACAAAGTGACCGGGGGTTTATTATCGGATTCTTTTATTCTTTGGAATCCTTTTTGTCCAGTCCGTATTTTCTGCGAAACCGTTCAACCCGTCCGGCGGTATCGACCAGCTTCTGGCGGCCGGTAAAGAATGGGTGGCAACTGGAACAGATTTCCACCCGGAGATCCTTGACAGTCGAGCGGGTCTCTATAACATTTCCACAGGCGCAGGATATGGTCGTTTCGTAATACTTCGGATGAATTTTCTTTTTCACCATAAGCCTCTATTTTTCATATCGTTTCTTCGAGCCGGTAAATATAGCCAAAAGCTGTCAAAAGGCAAGCAAATTTGTATCACTTTGCCTAATATCGAAAATATACGGGGAATTATTACTTTTTTTGAAAGATAAATATCTTATTGGGTTGGGCGATTTTTCGGAACGTGAGGTCTGGCCGGGGAAATCAACATTCAACAGTATCGATTCAGGAATCGTTATAGCTTTCAAAGATTGACTGGCCAAGAGTTAAAGCTTTCCGGAGAACGGCGTCATCTTTTTCCGCCTCGCCTCTTTCCCAGCCGGTACTTTTGAAAGAAACCATGCCGCAGTTGACAATATCGACCCATTTGAAAAAGCCGGCGATTACCGTCCGCGCACCTTCAGTTTTCTGACGCATACCACTGGATAATACTATTCCGCCATATCTTTTTTTCTTCAGTATTCTTTTAAAACGACGGCCGGTAATGCCGTCGAAGTCGGCCGGTTGCAGGCAATTACACCGGTCGATAAAGAGCTTTGCCTGCGCTGACACGGTATCGAAATATACCGGCGAGCCAAACAAAACAATATCACATTCAACTAGGGTTTCTATTACCGGGTAAATATCATCTTTAATAAGACAATAATCGGGTTCGGGGCTTTCTCCGCAGGCCTGACACGGGGTAATAGTATAGTCGTTCAGGCGTATGTGGTTTATGCTGATCGGCTCGCTGGAACAGGTCTTGATTCCTTCAACCGTCCGATTCAGGAGAATCTCGGTGGAGCCGCCGGTTACCGGGCTGGCATTAATTATCAGAATACTCGGCATTGGTTTTTTCCAGTTCTTCCAGCCGGTCGTAAAGGCGGAGAAGCTCTGCCTCAATACGTTCTTTCTCTTTTGAGGCCGCTTCAAGTTTTTTCCAGTCGGATTTGGGAATGTTCAGGGTCAGGTCTTTCTCAAGCTGTTCAATGATGACTTCATGATCGGCAATCTTTGAACGGATTGACCTTATCTCTTTTTTAAGGTGTCCTTTCATCTGCGAAAGTTTTTTAAATTCGGCATATTCCTGTCGGCGTGCCGGATCGACTGCTTTGGGCGCCGCGTCCTGCATTCGGGATTCAATCTTCTCCCGGTAGTAAGTATAGTTGCCTTCGAAAATTGTCGCTCGTCCATCTTTAAGACTGATGATTTTCCCCACCACGCGGTCCAGAAAATAACGGTCGTGGCTGACAATCAGGCAGGCCCCGCTGTAATCAATCAGCGCCTCCTCCAGTGCCTGCCGGGAGTCGATATCCAGATGGTTGGTCGGCTCGTCGAATATCAGGAAATTGGCCGGTTCAAACAGAAGCTTGGCCAGGGCCAGCTTGGTTTTTTCCCCGCCGGAGAGGATTTCCACACGCTTGAAAACATCTTCACCTCTGAAACCAAACCGGGCCAGGTACTGCCGGAGCCGTCCCGGCATGGCCAGCGGATCAACCAGCCAGAGTTCATTCAGGACAGTGTTGTCTTTGTCAAGGTCGGACAGTTCCTGGTCGAAATAAGCCACATCGACTTTGTTGCCGATCCGGATACTCCCATCAATCAGTTCCAACTCACCCAGTATCGACTTCAGCATCGTGGTTTTGCCGCTGCCGTTTTTCCCGATAAGGCCGATTTTTTCGCCGCGGTACAAATTGAAATCAAAGTCAGATATCAACCGGCTATGCCCGTAGCCAAAAGCCGCTTTTTCCATGGTCAGGAGCAGGTTGTATGATCTCTGCCCGGAATCGATTGATATTGATGGAGCCGAGCTTTCCTCCTCGGGCAGTTCTATCCGTTTGATTCGGGCCAGGTATTTCTGGCGCGACCGGGCCTGTTTGGTCTTCTGCCCGGCGATGTTGCGGCGTATAAAATCTTTGATGCGTTTTATTTCTTCCTGCTGGTGGCGGTACCTGTGTTCGACCAGGTGTTTGCGCTGAGCGCGCTCTTTCAGGAAAACTTCGAAACCATTGAAATATTGCTCGATCTTTTTTCCGGTCAACTCCCAGACTTTTTCGATCGTGTTAGACAGAAAAGTCCGGTCATGTGAAACTATAATATAAGCTTTGTTAACACCCTTAAGATACTCTTCCAGCCAGACAGTGGAATCGATATCCAGGTGATTGGTCGGCTCATCGAGAAGGAGCAGATTACTGTTCCCGGCCAGAATACGGGCGAGCGAGGCGCGGTTTTTTTCACCGCCGGAGAAATTGTTCAGCCGGTTGTGAAACCGGTTTTCCGAAAATCCCAGCCCGATCAGAATAATCTTAACCTCCGATTCGAAATCATAACCGCCCGCGGTCTCGAACCGGTGTTGAGAATCGCCGAGCTTTTGTATCAACCGGTCGGAATCAGGGTTGATTTCCAGTTCATGCTGGATTTGATCAATCTCGTCACGAAGCTTAATCAGGTCATTTCTGGCCGATTGAACATATTCGATCAGAGTGCTGTCACTTTCGGCCAGTTCCTGTTCCACATAAGATAT
>DAOWOO010000351.1 GCA_030642025.1 Candidatus Zixiibacteriota bacterium
AAAATCATTTTTTTTTTTTTTGTTTAAAACAACTATATAAGGTTTTTGAGACATTTTAAGTTTATAGTAAAAAGGATGTAAAATTGATAGAAAACGGGCGATATAAAAATATATGATTTAAAACTGAAATATAAAATTTTTTATTTCGAAACTATTCTGGCTTTTTTTATAAGGTATGAAAATTAGGAATACAGAATTTAACAGAAATTATAAAAAAGAAAACAAAACAATATCCTTAAAGAAAGGGATTAAAATGAAAAAGGCAGTGCTTCTCTTACTGGTGGCGCTTCTGTTCGTGGGTTGCGGATCATCCAAGAAGGTTTATCGTATCGATCCGGAAACCCAAACCGACTTAAGCGGCAAATGGAACGATACCGATGCCCGGCTGGTGGCGGAGGAGATGATCACCGACTGTCTGTCACGTCCCTGGCTGACTAATTTTGTCGCCAAAGCCGGAGAAAAGCCGGTTGTCACGGTCGGGACAATCCAGAACAAGTCCAGTGAACATATCGACACCGATATTTTCACCTCGGATTTCGAAAGAGAACTGATCAACGCCGGGCAGGTTCGTTTTGTGGCCACCCGTGGTCAGCGTCCTGAAATACGCGATGAGCGCTACGATCAGCAGGAATTCGCGTCGGCGGAAACAATGAAAAAAATCCGTAATGAAACCGGCGCCGATTTTATTCTCCTGGGAGCAGTAAAGACAATAGTCGATCAGGTCGAGGGTATCCGCGTAGTCTTTTATCAGACCGATCTTGAGATGATAGACATCGAGTCGATGGAAAAGGTCTGGATCGGGACCAAGAAAATCAAAAAGGAAATCTCCAAGAAGAAAACCAAGTGGTAAACCGTTTCAAAGTAACATCACGACAAACACAGGCGGCAGTCTTCGGACTGCTCCTGTGTTTTCTATTGACAATATACTGCGGGTCAATGGCGACCAAAACCGCCTTTTATGATCCTATCACGGCCGAATTGCGCGCCAATAATTTCGATTCGGCGGCGGCCCAAATAGAGGCGGCGAAGGCAAAAAAGAAGTATGGCAAAAAGGACCGGTTTGTTTACTATCTCGATGCCGGGCTGGCCTGGCATTATGCCGCAAAGTTCGACAGCAGTAATATCCGGCTCCACGACGCCGAAGATGCCGCCGATGAACTTTTCACCCGGAGTATTTCACGGGCGGCGGTGTCGGTTCTTTTAAATGACAATGCTCTTGAATACGCCGGAGAGGATTACGAGATTCTCTACTCGGACCTGATAAGCGCCCTGAATTATATTGCCGTAAATGATGTCGAGGGCGCCTTCGTTGAAATCAAACAGGCCAATGAAAAGCTCGATCTGCTCGAACAGAAGTACCGCAATGTCTCGGATAAATGGAACGAAGGTATTCGCCAGGATACCACGGGCGTTAATATCAACTATGAAGCGGACAAAGTACGATTCAATAACGATGCCTTTGCCCGTTATCTCAGTATGCGGATGTATGCCGCTAATGGCAAGTTCGACGATGCCCGGATAGATTATGGCCTGTTAAAACGTGCTTTTATCGAACAGCCACATATATATGATTTCCCCATGCCCGATGTCAAATATATCCCCGAAAATGGTACAATACTCAGTATTGTCGGGCTGTGCGGGCTGTCGCCGGTCAAGGAAGCATTGAATCTGCGTCTTCGCACCGACAAGGATCTCGATCTGGTGCAGGTTCTTTACACCGACCCTGCCCTGAAAGACACCGAATACAGTCATTTCCCGATGAAAGTCAGCGAGGATTATTATTTCAAGTTCGCCATCCCGACTCTTCAGAACAGACTGTACTACACTGATCGGATACGCGTTCATATAAATGGCGACCCGGTCGGTGAATTGGAGTTATTAGAGGATATCGGCAAGGTCGCCCGCGAAACATTCGCCGCCAAAAAGTCGCTTATTTATCTTAGAACCGTCGCCCGTGCAGTCGCCAAGGGGTTGGTGGCTCATAAACAGAAGCAAAAGGCTGATAACGGCAAAGCCGGAGGATGGCTGGCCAAGCTGGGTATTGATATTTTAACAGATATAAGCGAAAACGCCGATCTTAGGTGCGGCAGATTTTTACCTGATAAAATCTATGTCGCCGATATAGATATAGCGCCGGGCAGTTATGATATTCTTATAGAATTCCTAACCGCCGACGGCACTGTAATTTCAACTACAGAAATTCACGATTACCAAGTCTTAAAACACGGCCTTAACCTTATCGAAGCGGTATCGATTAATTAGTCCCATTCCACCCTGTTATTCTCGCTAACAGCCACCAGAAAGCCTTACCCTTAAGATAACAATTGTAGCAGTGTGAATGGGCGCAACTGCCGCATGACGGACAATCATGCTGGGCGCACCAGTCCGAACACCAGGCGCAGTTGTCGGACCCGTCGGGATAGTAAGTACCATCGGGATCGTAGCTTTCGATATCGGCAAAATCGAACAGGTGCTTGTTATTGGCCGAACAGTAATTTCTGATCTGGTTGTTCCTGGCGTAAAGATTACCATCAGTACCGGAGCCATCCAGATGTCCGGTCATGTATATAAAAGTGACATCAGGATAATCAGACTCAAGACCGGTCATGGCATTTAAATAAGTATTTATCCCCTCTTCGGTGTTATCCGAGCATCCGCCGCACCACGACCAGACAACCACATTGGTTTCGGAATGTGAGCTTAGATGGTTCCGTGTAATCGGCACCCAGGTGGTGTCGCCGTTGTGGCCGAGATCATCCCCGTACTCAGTCAGGGACAAAGTC
>DAOWOO010000324.1 GCA_030642025.1 Candidatus Zixiibacteriota bacterium
TACACGAAAACCCGAACCGCGCCCGGTAGTTATGCATCCCGCATACGCCCTTGATGAACGGTATAATTTCGCCAATTTCGTGGTCGGCGGTTTTAATCAGTTTGCCCATGCCGCGGCTTCAGCGGTAGCGGAAGCACCCGGAAAAACCAACTATAATCCGCTTTTTATATACGGCGGGACAGGTCTGGGAAAAACTCACCTGATTCAGGCAATCGGCAATTATGTCAGGGAGCATTATCCTCAGAAACGTGTTATCTACGCTTCATCGGAGAAATTTACATCAGATTTCATTAATTCGCTTTCCAATGGGACGACTGTTAAGTTTACGTCGCTCTACCGCTCGGCTGATCTTCTTCTGATCGACGAAGCCAGTTTTTTTCGGGCAAGGAATCGACCCAGGAGCAGTTTTTCCATACGTTTAATGATCTATTTCATTCGGGCAGGCAGATTGTGCTAACCTCCGACCGCCACCCCAAGGATACCGGGAGACTTGAAGAGCGGCTTTTGTCAAGGTTTTCATCGGGTTTGATAGCCGATTTGCAGCCACCCGATCTGGAGACCCGGATGGCCATACTTCGCCAGCGGATAGAGCTGGAGAATGTAACTATCCCCGAAGATGTGCTTTATTTCATTGCCGATAATGTCACTGCCAATATACGCGAACTTGAAGGTTGCCTGACCAAACTTCTGGCCTTTGCGTCACTGGCCAAATCCGAGATAAACCTGGAAACAGCCCGGGAGGTACTTGGCAGGGAATTATCAAGGTCCAGGAGGGAAATCACAATTGGCCATATTCAGAAGAAATCGGCGGAGTTTTTTGGAATAGAAACAGCAATGATGACCGCCAAGAAGAAAACATCGCGGATTGCCCTGGCCCGGCAGGTAGCCATGTATCTTTCCCGCAAGCACACCTCGTTCTCGCTTAAGAGCATAGGCGAGGCATTCGGTGGCCGGGATCATTCCACGGTTATTCACGCCTGTGATCTGATCACCCGTAAAATAAAAAGTGATGCTGATTTCAACAGGCAAATTACCGAATTGACCCATATGCTTCTGGCTTAGCATGGTAAAAAGCTGTTGATAATCCGTTAAGTAAATTGTTAGGATATTTGCAAAGTGGAAAAATTAGAGGTAAAAAACAATTGTTGACATTATGCTTAACATTGATTTATCCTGTATGTGAGAAGTAAGTTGTTAAACTTTAAGATGATAGGAACACAAAAAGACAGTTGGTAACATTTTCACATAGATTAGTATTATTATTCTATATTAAATAAGCAAGAGAATAATAATCTTTCAATGTTTACAGATAGGACCATAGGTAGGTAAAAATGAAGTTCAATCTTTCCAAATCAAGACTCACCGGATACCTTCAATCTGTTTTACAGGTAGTTCCCAGTAAATCAACTCTACCGATACTCTCAAACATTCTTTTTGAAGCGCTCGATAATAAGCTTAAGATGTCCGCTACCGATCTTGAGGTATCAATAACGGCTACTTTTGACTGCGCTGTCGTCAAAAAGGGAATAGTGGTCCTTCCCGGAAAGATACTTTTTGATATTTTAAAGGAATTGCCGGAGTCGGAAATATCATTTGAGGGCACATCTAACAGGGTTGAAGTCAAAGTACCTAACGGTTCATATAAAATGGCCTGTGCGGCGGTGGAGGATTTTCCCAAACTTCCGGTAATTAATACCAAAAAGCAGATAGAAATAGATGGCGGCGATGTGGTTTCCATGATTAAAAAAACCACCTTTGCTTGCTCCAGTGATGAAACCCGTCCAGCCTTGAATGGTATTCTCTGGTCAACCAAAGGCGATATGATGAGTATGGTGGCTACTGACGGTCACCGTATGGCGAAAACATCGACGGAAAATAAAAAACTCCAGGGAGTGGCCGAAGACCTGATAATTCCACCGAAAGTATTAAATATTATTCCCCGCTTTATAAGCGAGTCAAACGGCACGATCGGTGTTATTTTCGGTGAAAATAATATAATATTCAATCTCGGCGATATTGTTCTAACTTCGCGGCTAATCGAAGGCCCGTATCCCAACTACGAGCAGGTGATACCATCGGAAAGCGACAAAAAGATGGTAATCAATAAAATTGATCTGGTTGGTGCGGTTCGAAGAGTTTCTATTCTTTCCAATACGCTGACACATCAGGTGAAATTTACCATCAAGAATAACACCCTGACGGTGTCGACCACCAATGCCGATATCGGCGGTGAGGGGAAAGAGACTATCAGTTGTGACTATGCCGGTGAAGCAATAGAAATGGGGTACAATGCGGCCTATGTTTCTGATATTCTCGCCAAAATAGAAAGTGACGAAATTATATTTGAATTCACCAATGCTGTCTCGGCCGGGGTGATTTATTCACCTAATGTACCCAAAGAGAATTTCCTCTGTCTGATAATGCCGCTTCGCCTGGCCGACTGATGTGTTGAGTTTCACTATAAATGCAATTATAGTTGATCTTGCGCGCCAGCCATCGTTTTCACTTACAATATCTAA
Organism: Candidatus Zixiibacteriota bacterium; assembly: GCA_030642025.1. Taxonomy (GTDB): domain Bacteria; phylum Zixibacteria; class MSB-5A5; order GN15; family PGXB01; genus DAOWOO01. The sequence goes on from DAOWOO010000324.1 coordinate 2,520, forward strand.
TTGACCTTATCCATGCAGATAATCGGTATCAATACTGAAAATTTCAGAAATCTAAAACCGGCCAAAATCGGTTTCGGCAATCAGATTAATGTTTTTTTAGGCGATAACGGTTCCGGTAAAACCAACTTGCTTGAGGCCGTTTTTGTCCTTCTTCTTGGCCGTTCCTCCAGGGGAGCGTCCGATACTGTCATGGTGAACGATGAGAGTGAATACTACCGTCTTGAGGGCAATATAGAAAAAGGGGGTGTAAAAAACAGTCTTGCTGTCGCCTATCAGCGAGGCGGGCGAAAAAAAATCACAAAAGACAAAGTAACAATTAAAAACTCTGAGCTTTTCGGCGAACATACCGTTGTGTTAACGGGGCCGGAGGATTCATATATCCTGGCTGGAGCCCCGACCAGACGTCGGGAGTTTATAAATATCTATCTGTCGCAGGCTTCGGCGAGGTACCTGTCCGACCTGGGCGATTATCAGAAAGTCCTAGCTCAGA
>DAOWOO010000090.1 GCA_030642025.1 Candidatus Zixiibacteriota bacterium
CCGGTAGCATTGTCAATATAGGCTGTCAGCGGTCCGCGGAGTGGTTCATTCACCACATGCTGACAATCGCCGATTCTCAGAACGACACCCGGATGAACAACACCATGTATCTCTATTTTTGCACACCTGTCGGCAATCATTTCCTTATGAATTTGCTGTTTTTCCTCCTCGAGCGATCCCAGCTGTTCTTCGGCCTCCTGTATTTTAAAAGTAATTTCAGTCAGGACTTCTTTCTGGGCATTATTCAGGATAAGCTGATTAGCTTTTAATTTGGCGCTGGCCGCAGTCAGTTGCTTAAGAATTCCCTTCAACTGCTCTGTGCCCTGTTCACATTCCTTGATACCGGCCAGCTTGGTATAATCAATCCCCGCCACCAGGACGGTTTTAATATAGCCGTCGCCCCCTACTTCGCCAAGAGTGAAACCTTTGGCGGCATATACTTCACCGCCCACAAAACGTCCTTCGGTGCAGGTAATTTCGCCGCATACCCTGATATTTGAGTGAAATATCTCTTTATTGGCGACAATACTTCCTTCACATTCTATGGACGCATTAAGTATATACCTGGCAAGAACGTCGCCCTTAACCTTAATCTTCCGGGAAGTATTCCCATTAATTCCGTCCACCACGACCAGATTCCCGCCACAGGTAATATCCGCTCCCAGAAGAACGCCTTTTATTTCGATATCCCCCGTCGCTTCTACCTTGAATTCGTTTTCCACATCACCGTCTATGGTAACCTGGCCATTGTGGTTAATATTTCCTGAATGCGTACCGACCCCGTTCTGCACACGTAAGACATTATCCACGCTGAGCGCACTGCCGATAAGCTTGACCCTTCCCGCTATTTTGGCCCTGAATCCTTTGTCGGCGGCGGACCATACAACATTTGTACCACCCCTGAGATTCACACTTTTAGCGCGCCCGACCTTGATAACATTACCGTAGACATCGCGTCCGTCACGACCGGGCTGGCTTTCATGCACGATGACAATCAGTTTCCCCTCTTCAACGCAGGGATCGCAAATTTTCTGACGGAAATCTATAAGTCCGGTCTCGGGGTCGACATAGTATCCTTCGGTGAAATAATCGCCGGTCCATTCAATCCTGGCATCTACCGGCATAACCGGCGGTTCGCCTTCCAGAATCAAGAATTCTTCTAAACCCTCGCTTTCCTTTCGGGCGTCGTCAATTAGCCCTTTCAATTGCTCTATATCCGGCAAAAGCTTGATCCCGATTTTCTTTAGCTGGTCCATAATCTCGGCGGCAATGCTGTTCCGGGCAGCCACGGTATCGCTGCAGGATAATGTGACACGCATTTTATTCTGGCTCACATTGAGTTCGAAATCAGATTTTGTCTCTTCCTGGCTTTTTGCTGCGATCTCAACCATTACATAAACCTGTTAATGTGTTACCGATACTCTCTCCGGTCATAATTCGATTCGACGGAAACCGTCGAAATCTCCATTCACTAAGTAGTATGCCCGGCGGGGATGGACACATTTCCCATCGGCAGACTCTTTTATCACATTATCGGCCATAGCCGACCGTTATTTCACCTGTCGCTCCCAAATATCATTCCGGTTACGGTATTTTTCTCCATCTCGATTAACGGTTCCTACTCCTTGCCGTCTTCAATCCTGACTTACACCGCATGTACCTGACGGGCAGTACCTTAAAAAAACGCATCCTCCAAGCATATCTCAACGCTGTCTTAACCAATGAGGATACGCCTTATAAACAAAAACATCCTTATCCGGATATTCCCGATCGTGTCGACAAGCGGCGGTATTTAATCTTCATTCAGTTCAACAGCCATTTCCAGGTCGCCTTCGGTAAGCACCTGATCTATATCCAGCAGGATTTTCACATCACCCTTGATTTTGCCGATACCGAGTATAAAACGCGTATCGATTCCGGAACCGAACGACGGGGTATCCTCTATTTCCTCTTCCTTGATATCCAGCACCTCTGATACGGCATCCACCTTGATACCCATAGACACGGCGCCGTCTTGGGATCTCACATCGACAACGATGATACAGGTTTCATTGGTGTCCTCGGTAGCATCCATATCAAACTTGGCTCTCAGATCGACCACCGGGATTACTCGTCCGCGAAGGTTAATGACGCCGCGAACATAATGCGGTGTTCTGGGAACCTTGGTGATTTCCATCAATCCCATTATCTCACGTACCTTTAGAATTTCAAGGCCGTATTCCTCGCCCTCCAGACGGAAGGTCAGATACTTGCCCGCCCGCAACTCGGTTGCAACACTGCCTTCGGCAGTCATATCAGCGACGGTTTCCACTGCATTTTCCACAATCACACCCCTTCTTTAAGATTAAACTGATGACAATTTTTTGTATTAATATTCTGTCAACAATCCGGTTCAGCAAATCGGCGCTTTCTCTATTTCATCCACGCTTTCAGCGTCTTCATCCGGTGCCGTTTCCCCTGATTCATCTTCATTCGGAAAGTCCATTTCTTCGCTCTTTATGATCGGGGTCGATTCCTTATCGGCGCCCAATTGACCCTTGATACTATATACCAGATCGGTTATGCCACTGATGTCAAGAATCAGACCGATCGTACCGTCGGAAAGAATGGCGCCGCCGGAAATCCATTTCTGATCCCCAAAAACCGAACCGAGGCTTTTAATTACTGTTTGCTGTTGTCCCAGGAGGGTATCCACAACCAGCCCCATCTTTCTCTGATCGCCTTCCACCACAACGACTGTGGTTTCTTTCGATTTATTTTGAACCCGCGGAAGATTAAACAATTGATTAATTCTTATAAGCGGCAATAAGTCTCCCCGCAGGTTTATCATCTCATCCCTGCCGGAAACGGTGGCAATCATTTCAGTCGTAAGGCTGAGGGATTCCACTACCGTAAGAGTCGGAATAATGTACTTTTCGCCTTCCACACTGACCAGCATACCGTCAATAATCGCCAGTGTCAGAGGCAGTTTCATAATAAATTTCGTTCCTTTACCAGGCGTGGAATCTATCTCCATCTGACCGCGCATTATATCAATGTTTTTCTTGACAACATCCATCCCGACACCGCGCCCGGATATATCAGTGACTTTTTGAGCCGTCGAGAACCCCGGAAGCAGGATGAGGTTATAAATTTCCCTGTCAGTAAGTTCCTTATTGCCTTCAATTATTCCCTTTTCACGGGCTTTGGCCAAAATACTGCCCCTATCGAGGCCTTTGCCATCATCCTCAATCTCAAAGTAGATGTTGCCGCCTTTGTGATAGGCTCTCAACCAGATCTTGCCGGTTTCCGGCTTATCGGTTTTGCTTCTTTCTTCGGCGGTTTCCAGACCGTGATCGACGGCATTGCGGATCATATGCATTAGAGGATCGCCGATATTCTCCACAATACTGCGGTCCACCTCGGTATCCTCACCAATTAAAAGCAATTCCACTTTCTTACCGGATTTTTTAGACAGATCACGCACCGCCCTGGCCAGTTTTTGGAATGTCGGCTTAACCGGTACCAGGCGCATGGCCATACCCATTTCCTGGAGTTCCCGGGTAATTTTATTCAGGTGCAAGATATTTCTGCTCACCTTGGGTGAAGCCGCCGCGAGAATCTCCGGGTCACTGCCAACCATCGACTCGGCGATTACGAGTTCGCCGATGGTATCAACCAGCTGGTCAAGACGCCCGGTGTCGATTTTGACCATCTCCTTAACCGTCTTGCCAACAACTTTTTCATTGCGAACCAGGTGCTGTTCACGGAGTACCCTAGCCACATTTTTGGCATCGACTACTCCCTGTTTAACCAGAGCTTCGCCTAGCTTTTCATCGGGTGATTCCTTTTCAGCCAGGGCTTTATCAATCTGATCCTGGGTGGCCATACCCTTATTGATAAGAATGTCGCCCACGCGCTGTTCGGGCTGAACCGGCATAGCACTATTAGGATTGTCTATAAATCTTTTCGCACGGGTAAGGCTGGCCATAACAATATCAGTTCCATCAAACGGTTCGCCCGTGCCCAGAGCCCGCTCCACACCATCAAACAGTTTGCGCAGGGAATCTATTGAATCAAAGACCGTATCGGCTATCTCGCCCTCAATACGAAGGGTTCCCTTACGGGCCATATCGAGCAATGTTTCCGATTCATGAGCCAGCTTAAGTACGGACCTTAACTCAAGAAAACCGGCGGCTCCTTTAATAGTATGAAATGCCCTGAAAATGGCATTGATGGCATTTTCATAATCCTCGCCCGTTTCCATATCCATCAGGCATTGTTCGGCATTGGCCAGATGCTCGCGGCCTTCGGTGAGAAAATCACCCAGAAGCGATGTATCCGATTCCGTAAGATTAACCGTAAAATCCTCGCGATTGACGACATCATTCTCCGGTTCAGCTTCATCCTTCTGCTCGCCCCTGACCCCGGAAGCCATCATCATTTCAAGAGTCGGCGTACCGCCGTCGGATTCATCGGATAAATCATAACTCACTTCTTCAGGAAATTTGACTTCCGACAGTTCGCGTCTGTCCCTGACAACACTCTGCAATGAGGACACGGCATCTTTGAGAATTTGATGCGCAGTTTCCTTACATTCGGTTTCATTAAGGATTATCTTCTCAATAAGATCGCCGCACTTTGCTCCCACTTTCGAAAGCTCTTCGGATTTATTTTGGGAGTCTTTGGAGAACTGCTGAAAATGATCATGAAGGTCGGCCAGGGCCGGCAGGTCTTCGGGATTGACAATTATCAAGTCAGCAGCTATTTGTTCTAATAACTTTTCCAGTTCTTCCATATGCCCCGGGCCCCTAAAATGTTTTTAGCTATCCAATTCCTTAGCATGGATTAATTTATCTTCATATATGATTCATCAGAATAATGACTCATATTCTTAATTTTCTTTATTACCCCTTTTTAACCACTTACCCCACTTACCGGTTATAGCTTTTACTCGTCCGAATTGTATTGTGCTTAACAGCGGATATCGACAATTAAGGTGGTGGAAAATAAAATGTACGAAAAAGCAACAGTATAATTTCAGGCAATGTGCAAATTTGGAGTAAGAATAACGCAATATAAACTGGTATGGTGCAAACAGACCAACCCGGCGCGGGAGATTCCATATTTATTCCTGAATGGACGTATAGTCCTGTTTCACAGTGAAACTATCCGCGGGCTGACAGTATGGCAGATGATTACCCTGTAGAAGAACCTTTGATTTGGGGAATTTCTTGACTATAGAAACAACGCCTATTCCCGGTGCAGGCCTTCCCGGAGTTCCTTGAAATATTTTCTGGTCGCGGCGGCAACAACACCGGAAAGGGCAATCAGCGCAATCAGGTTCGGAAGAGCCATCAGGCCGTTGAAAATATCGGCGATCCCCCAGACCAGCCGAAGTTTCATGGCCGCCCCGATCGGCAGAAACGATAGATAAACCCAGCGGTACGGTTTGACCGCTCGCCGGCCGAGAATATACTCTATCCCCTTCTCCCCGTAGTACGACCAGCTTATGACGGTCGAGTAGGCGAACAAGACCAATCCGATGGAAACCATCTTGTTGCCGAATGACGGGATTATTTTCTCGAAGGCGCTGGCCGTCAGAGGGGTGCCGTCGAGACCGGTCGTCCATTCACCCGAAACAATGATGACCAGTCCGGTCATAGTACAGATTATCAGGGTATCGACAAACGGGCCGATCGCCGCCACCAATCCCTCACGGACCGGCTCGTTGACTTTGGCCGCGGCATGAGCCATCGGCGCCGACCCGAGCCCCGATTCATTGGAAAAAACACCGCGTCTCACCCCCTGTTGCAGGGTAATCCAGATAGTCGCACCTATAAATCCTCCCGCCGCTGAGGTGGGCGTAAAGGCATCCTTGAATATCAACTGAAAAGCCGGGATAATCTGATCATGCGATATCGCCAGGGCTGCGATGGCGGAAACCAGATAGATGGTTGCCATGAACGGCACCAGCTTGCTGGCCACCTGTCCGATACGTTTGATACCGCCGACAATAACCAGCCCAACCAGAACGGCCATCAACACGCCGACAATCCATCGTACCATCTGATCACTGCCGGTATTATTAGTGCCGAACAGGTCGGAAAGGCCGTCGGCCACCGAATTGGCCTGCACCATATGGCCGATACCAAGAGCGGCTACGGCGGTAAAA
>DAOWOO010000067.1 GCA_030642025.1 Candidatus Zixiibacteriota bacterium
ATAAAGCATACCGTTATCGGGATGTATGCCCAGATTATCGCCATTTATATCAAGATCAAAATCGGTCATGAATCCGAAACTCAGGCCGGTAATCCACCCGGCCGACTGATTGATGATAAAGTAACGGAGAATCACGAATCCGTCATCGCCGGGGTCATCATAATTGGTGACAACCTGATGGATGGCGATCGGAATCGGGATTTCCGATTCGATATCGACAAAGGTCGCTTCGCTCTGGAAGGCGTTATCCATGGCCGAGAATCCTGCGGTTAGTTCATTGGTGGCCTTGAAATCGCTGTGATCGCCCCGTCCCAGGCTGTCGCGAACCGATGAAGAAAGCTGCAGGGCGTTACGGCCGACAATAATTCCGGCTTCGTAGAGAAGATTGTCCGAGCCGTCAATTCTGAAACCTTCGCCGCCCGCTGAATATATCGAATGTTCGCCCAGCCCGAGTTGGCCGAAATCGGTGACGGTTATCTGCAGTCGGGAGGTGGCGTGGGTAAGAAGATTTCCCTCCGGGGTACGGCCGACTGTGATTTCAACATCAACGGTGTCATAATCCACTCCGAACGGGAGATCAAGGGCCAGTCTGAAAGGAATCTCATCACCGTGGATCAGACTTGAATCGAAATGAACCACAAAGGGATATACATTCATGGCGGTAACAATGTCGAGAGGAAAAATAAACATGGCATTATCGCTGATAATATCCACACCGTCGGCAGAGGTCATCAAATACCCCGCCAAGGAGTCAATATCTCCCGACGGGACGGAAAGCCGTATAAACAGGTTGAAAGTTTCGCCGGGATCGGCAATAGCGTCGCCATCAACGATATAACCGTCGAGATAAACCGGCGGATGAGTCGGACGCGGCATAAATGAAATGGCCAGTTCGGCGTCGGGAAGCCCATAACCGTAATCGTTATCCTCACCGGCCGGACCAAGATCCTGAGCTGACTGTATGATAGCGCTTTTCACCTCTTCAACGGTGGCATCGGGATTGTACTGACGCAGAAGTGCAGCCAATCCGGCGATAAACGGAGCGGCCATTGAGGTTCCGCTCATTGATTTGTAAATGCCGCCCTTGTATGAAGAATTTATCATTATGCCCGGGGCAACCACCTCGGGCTTCTTTTCATTGGCATTACAGGCCGACGGGCCGCGGCTGGAAAACTCAGCCACCAGCAGAGAAACATCATCAATGGCGCCGACCGAGAAAGTATTAAGCGGAGATACGGCGTTATCGGCAGGGATGCGAAGCGAGGACGGTCCAGGTCCTTCATTTCCGGCGGCAAAAACAGTGATAACACCGGCCGCTTCCACGTTTTCAATAACCTGGCTGAAAGTTTGATCACACGGCGGGAAAATACTCTGGGGCACGCCCCAACTGTTGAGAATAACATCGGGGACATCACCGCTGGTGGACGGATCGCCGTCGGGATCAACCGCCCACTGGAAGGCGCCTAGAATATCGGAGATGGTCTTGCTGAGTGTTTGGCCCTGATCGATAACAGCGGCAGTCATCCACTCGGCGGCCGGAGCCACACCAAAACTATCGGAGGGAGTACTGCCGACCATTACACCCATCGTGTGGGTTCCGTGACCCACAGCATCAGTCGGAAATGCGCTGGTCGCCACCGGGGCAAACCAGGTGGCGGCGGTGTCGCCCTTGAGGCCGCGCCACTTGTTCTTAAGGGCAGGATGAATGCTTTCAACGCCGGTATCGAAACTACATACCAGCCGCCCGGTACCCTTGAGACCGCGGCGCCACAGGGCCGGAATATTCATTGCTTCCAAATGATCGGAAATAACCGCCGAGGATGTCTTAAGCGGCGACGATTCAACCGGTTTGATATATTCCAACCGGGCATCCTGAATAACTGTAGCAACACCCGGCAGATCGGCTATTTCATCGAGCCTTGAAAGCGGAATTTCAAATGAAAGCGCCGGGGCAATCCAGTACTGTTCAATATCCGTGTGTGGATTCATGCGATGTATTTCATTTATAATTGGTTCAAGAATGTCGTTATGACCTGATTTGAGTCTTTCGACTACTCTCTTATGTCTGGCCTTAAATGAGATATGCGACTGCGACCCCACAAAATCGACCGCCGTTGGGACATTGTTGTTTTCTGCAAAAACGATTACGGAAACGAGTGAGTCAGTCCCGCTGACACTATTATCATACAGGGCGTTTTCCAGCGATGGTGAAAGCACGGCGCTGCTGGCCGGGATATTTATAAGTATTACCAGCGTAAGAAGAGCGCCACGGAAAACCCGAGCGGTATATATATTCATCATTTCCTCCTCAAATAAAACCTGTAGTCCTTTCGAGCAATGTCTATGCCATAGCTGAATATGTTTATAACGGTTAAAAACAGTGAATCCGAATGCATAGCCGAGACTGTGGATAACTGCGTATGTTCTTGCTTTCTATGCACTTATGTGGAACCGTAAGATATGTTCATGTTATGCACAAGTTGTCAACACCATATCAAATAAATTGCATGACTATGACTATATCTGCAGAATGGAAATCAAATGCATATTCATTGCGGTGTTGTATTAAACCGCCTGCGGCTTTATCTTAGTACCAACAATGGTCTGGCTATTGACATATATAAAGGAGAAACCTATCCTGCCGATTCTGTTGTTCGGCTTGATAGTCAGGGTCGCTTTTCTTTTATCATATATATCCGGCCCGGAGTGGGACCAGCTTATTGTAGATTCCCTGTTTCATCATCGCTGGGCATCATCCATAGCCGATGGAAATATCATTGGAGCAGAACCGTATTTTCGCGCACCGCTTTATATTTATGCTCTGGGCGGTCTATATGCGATATTCGGCAAGTCAATTCTGGTAGCCAGGATTTTCGGGCACCTGATCGGGCTGATATCGATATTCCTGACCTATCGGCTGGCGAATCGGCTGTTTTCAAAACCTGTTGCCGTTATCGCCGGTCTGATTCATGCCCTCTACCCCATCGCCGTTTACTTTGAAAGTGAGCTCCTGGTTGACGGCTTATTTACCATGTTTACAGAACTGGCAATCCTGTTCTTCCTGATTTCTATGAAAAAGCAATCTTTTAAATGGTACTCGCTGACCGGGTTGGTTCTGGGGCTGGCGGCCATAACCCGCCCGGTAATCCTGGCATTGATTCCTCTTTTTATTATCTGGATAATTATCTCGGATGGATATTTCAGGAAAAGATTAATCAACAGTCTGGTATTACTAAGCGCTATGTTCTTAATGATATTGCCGGTTACTGTCAGGAACATTATGGCCGGCGATGATTTCGTGCTGGTATCATCATCGGGTGGGATTAACTTCTATATTGGGAATAATGAATCCGCCGACGGTTTATCGGCGGTTATGCCTCAATCCCTCGGAGCCAACTGGCAGATGAGTGATATCAATCATATCGCAGAGACATCATCAGACAGAAAACTTAAACCCTCGGAAGTTTCATCATACTGGTATGGTAAAGGACTTGAATGGATTCGAAACAACCCGGGTGATTTTGCCGGGTTGTATCTCAAGAAGTTATACTATTGCCTGAACAATTATGAGAATTCAAATAACAGGAATCTGGCGATGTTTTTTGGCGCCAATCCTGTTTTGAGGCTTATTCCGATCACTTTCGGGATAATTCTATCCCTGGCAATAGTTGGAATCGTTTTAATCGCAAAAAAAAAGGAGAGCCAGGACGGTCGATTATTCATTCTCGCATTTGTGATTATTTATATAATGATAATTTCATTCTTTTTCATTAACGCCCGCTTTCGACTTCCTGTGATTCCGTATTTAATTATCTTCGCTTCATCCGGTATATGGGGACTGGTATCCATTGCCAAAACAAGAGATTTCAACACTCGCGTTCTTATATCGGTATTGATCGGATTTACCGCGCTAATATTTTCGCATACGAATTTATATCGGCTTAATATGGACAATACCACCGGAGGCCTCTTTAACAAGGCCAACTTCTACCTGTCCCGGGGCGATTTCAGGCGATCCGAAGGTCTCTACCGGGAAACCCTTAAAGAAACCCCCGCCTACCCTGAGGCCGCTCTTAACCTTGGCGCTTTATTCCTTAAAAAAGGGATGGTTGATTCGGCGGAGGCCTATTTCAGAAAAGAGCTTGATTCGTATCCGACCAGCGCCCGGGCGATGAGCAATCTGGCGTCGCTGTATTACATTCGGAATCAATACGATTCTGCAAAGATTATGGCTGAAAGCGCCATTGCAAAGAAACCTTACTTTATTGATGGATACCTGGTTCTAATCCGCACCCTATCGGCGTTGAACGACACTTCCGGTATAGAAACCCTTATTGCGACGGCAGAAACATATATAGACCATCCGATTCCATTATACCTTAACGCCGGATTGATTTACTCCGAATGGTTAAAGACGGATCAGGCGCTGAAGTATTATGATAAAGTACTTAATTCGCCGGGAACCGCCGCAGAGGTATCCGACAAGGCTTTCAGTTGGGCTGAGGATGGATATTCCGATCAATACCTCAAAGCGAGGGCGGCGTACCAGCTTGGCTATCTCATGGGGATAGAGGGCAAGTTATCCCAATCTATTGCGATGAGCCGGATGGCGATTGAGCTTGATTCAAGCCTGGCTGAAGCATACATCAACCTGACGAACGGTTATTTGGAATCGGGCAATCCGGATCATGCTCGCAAAACAATCAGCCTGGCGCATCAGAAATTTCCTGAGCATGAGATTATCAATGTCCTTTTCAATCGGATAAAATAAAAACGACCGGAGAGTTCAAAAAACCTCCGGCCGTTTAAAGTCAGATTATTTCAACTTAAAAAGCATTCACTTCAGGACCACTGATACTCTTTAAAAGTCCCAGGCGATCCAACTCTTCAAGCTCTTCATCGATCTCGCGAAGTCTCTCGACGCTGATATGGTGCCTTGCGCCGCGAGCCATCTGCCCCGTTTTAAGATATTCCTGATCCATCAGCCAATCCATCATCGTATTGAAGACCTGTTGAGCAGTTATATCATCAAAGACCAGAAGCGGGAAACTAAAGTGTGAACTCTTAAACAACTGAGTTTCATAGGCCACTGCTGTCATACCATAATCGAAATCGTTTTCCCTATTCAGCCAGTCAGGCCTGACTACTACAGAATCATCAACTCTACGGTAAAGCGAGCGGTACTGGTACACGGGATCAGCCGCGCCGACGATTAGTTGAATAAAGCCAACCTCGGGAAGTGCAGGCAAGGAGTCGTACCAGGGATAAGATATGGACGGGGGATTAATTGAATCGTAAAGATAACGTTCCTGCAAAAGTTGCGGGTTAACATCCAGGTTGGGCAGGCCTGCCAGGGCCGACGGGAAGCCCACCCCATCATACACATCGGCGCCGACGAAGGCTTCCACACGCCGGGCAATTGTGTCGGTACCGGCATATTGCATCACAAATGCCTGCCAGCCGGATTGAACAATACTGTCCAGACCAAATATGATTTTGTATCCATCGGGGACAATTGGTGAAGATCTACGATAGTTCGTCTTGGGGTTGGTGTTAAACGGAGAGCGTGCTATTGTCCAGACACTCATACCGGCTTCCAATCCCTTGACAATAGAATGGAATTCCCGAGAAAGCACATTAATCGAGGTGGTTATATCATCCTTGATAAGTATAATAACTTTATGTTTGAGCATATAACGCAACGGCACCTTATCAAAACCCTTAGGACCGAAGCTCTCAATATTTGCCAGAGAATATGTTGAGAAATAATCCTGGGTACATCCATTCTCAGGATATCCCATACTGACTGGAGTCGGCGCATTCGGAATGCGCACGATAATATCTTCAAGCAGGTTAGCCGTATCCAGGCAATCGTATTTCCAGTTGTTGGCCAAGCGGCCATAGGAATTCCGTACCATAAAAGTGCTATCATTATAATCACAAATTTTCCCTAAATAGTTTGTGGTCGGAGGATCGTATGGAAATGCCGGAAAATGCGACCAATTGAATTCAAAAGATGAATGACTGTGGCCGGTTAAGTCAATAATAAGAATATCACGTTCGAACTTTGGCTCAACACAACTCAGCCAGACGAAATTGGCTACCTTATCGGGAACTTTGGAATCATCACGAGCCTTGCAGACAAACACAAAATATGCCAGCCGGGTGGTGTCCTCATCTGGCGTAATCAAGCTGTCCTTTTTAAAAAGATTGAACAGCTCGACATTTTCATCCCACACCCAGCCGTCGGATTGTTCAACGATGAAACTGTCTGCCATCATTGAGGTATTAACATTTTCAAAATACTCCCCGTAATTCTCTTCCCTGACTATAAAGGAATCGAGAGCCGGATTGACACCGAGGAGGTGATCCTCCCAGCTTCCGTACGCATTATCCACTCTAAGCGTATCAACCTTGACCTGCAGGTAAATATTCGTCATAGTGGTTTCCGGCGGGGTGACGGTATTATCGATAGTCGTGTCAACCCGGTCGAGCAATTGTAATCGATCGCCGTGAAGATAATAATCGCCGAAATTATCGACAAATATCTCTATCTCATGATGGATTATATCTATCTCAGGCGCAGAACGAAAAGTGGATCGAATAGCCCCAAACTGCGCGGAATCATACGGGCCGTAAAGTGTCCATTGATATTCGAACGGGGGGGGGTTGCGGGGATAGTCAATCGGGTCAACGGCCGACCAGTACATTTTAACTCCGTGCATAACACCATTGGGCGAACTGGCATTCACAAACGGGTCGGTAACCTCGATGCCACTGATTCTTGTTTTCGGAAAATGGTTGTTTTTACTAAACATCCGGTAAATAACTTCCGACTGTGCCCCCAAATTATCAATCGCCTGGAGAAAAACATAAGAGGCGATAAACTTGCGAACAGGATCACTGATATCGGCCGACATTTTGATTTTGGCCTTGGAGCTGGGCTTGCCCCTGATAACTTCCAACACAATCCAATTCATAGAATCGATATGAGTTGCGATATAATTATCAGCATTGCCGACCACTGTGCTTTCAACCACACAGTAACGGAAATACCGGATAAACCCGTCAACGTCGGTGCCATACCAGAATAAAGTTGTATCCGAC
>DAOWOO010000060.1 GCA_030642025.1 Candidatus Zixiibacteriota bacterium
TTGTTATTTGGAATTTGGACAGGCAATACAAAATATTGGTTTGTGTGGTCGAGTTCCACAATGCCTTCTGCTAAAGTGTTCATCTGTGTTGAGCCTCCTAAAAGTGAATCCAACTCAGGCATTTCTTTTTCTTTGTAATATATTTTGGTTATTCTGGCTATTCCCTCAAAAGGCTTTTTGTCAGCCTCGTAAATGGTCACAGAATATTCAAGACTTCTCCTGCCATTAACCATAGGGATTTCAGTCAAAGGAATCATTATGTATGCAGTATCTCCCTTTTTCATGCTTGAGCCCAGTTGTGCGTCAGGAACATACCCGGAAGGATTTTTGATCCAGTCTTTGCTGACTATCATTATTTCCCTTTCAGGTGTTTGATCTGTGTTGTTAGGCAGAACAACCTGCTTTTTCCCAACAGCAAAATCGCCATTATGGTTGTTAATAATTGAAAACGCAACTTTATAAATACTGTTGCCTTCCTCATTTTTTGGATTTCTATTATGGAAAAAGCTGGAATATATTGGCTGGTAGAATGATCCCTGCTTTTTTCCATTCATCGCAAACCTTATTGTGTCGCAGGCAAGAGTGTCGAATGTCTCAACGTTCGTAATAATGCTTACTATTGAATAATCAAGGGAATCTTTTTTAAACAATTCCTTGTAATTTCCAAAAATCCCCGCTATCGCCATATTGTAGTACCAGTCACGGTCTGCATAATGTCCCGCTTTGTCATCTGGATTAGGGATAGGTATTATATACGGTTGTACAAAGAAGTTCTCCAATGTGTCCGCCGAAGGCACAACGACAATATCCTCGTTTTCTAACCTGAATATGTTTGTTTCTGCTTCTCCCTTTATAAAATTTGAGTATGCTGCTACGGTTGCTGCTATATTTGTGGGAATATCTGTAAAGCCTGAGGCATTATCATGACCATAAAAAATGGTTTGGCCTTGAGGGTATGCTATTTTTACTTTGGAACCGGTAGCATCATAATCCTCACAACCCCATCTTATTATGTCATCTCCTTTTCTGTCAAACAATTCCCTATCATTCATTCCGGGATGATACGATCCAGTTCCTATTATGCAGTCAACTCTTTCCTGTATTTCTTCTTCTATAAAACTGTTTTCCGTTCCCATTCCATAAAGGTCGTATCGTAAGAATGCCTGTCTGAAGATAAAATCAACTTCTGCGCTGTCTTTTATTATGTCAAGAATTTCAAGTTTTTCAAGCAGGTATTCCTGTTCTGAATCAGGGCCGGCCTTTCTTGCGTCATTCCTCAAAAGTTGGAGCATCGCCTGATATTTTATCTTCTCCTCATCGTGCATTCCATAATTTTTGTGCAGGCTGTTTGCAAAGTCTGTTCTTTGCTCTTTATGTTCTTCATAAGTCATTTGCTGTTCGTTCTGATGTCCTCTGCGATTCCCTTCGTGTGGTAATATTTTACTGCAGCCAGTATGAATAACCAGTGATACTATTACCGCAATTATTCCAGCTTTTATCAATGTTCTTAGCATGATCTAATTGATTTTTTACAATATTGTGTTATATCATACCTTAGCACGAGTAGGGTGTGATCCCGCCTATTTATTCTCCGAGTAGGTCAGGAGTCCCGCGCTCCTGATATCCCTTCGTTTCATTCACTATCAATTTCCCCAATAACATAACTAATTTCATACAAAACCACTACAATGTCAATGTTAATTAATCAGCTTTACTTAATAAAGAACCGTCGTTTACCCGGAGAGATAAATATGTCTGTCTGCAAAAATATCCTGCACTATGAAATGCGGCTCGACCGCCGGATTACCAATTGATGATGAGTAGTAAATAGTGATGACTCACCAGAATCACTACAAAACCGACATGGCGAAAACTAAAGAATGAGCAAACGAACCCATTTCCATATAACCGAAAGTGGTACCATATATTATGGCGAAATATGGCCCGATTTCCGCAAAAAACGAATATCAAGCCTGTAGCGTTTTTGTACGTTTGGGTGGCTCACCCTTCATGATCGGTGGCTCGCCATTCGTGGTGGGATTATACTGATAATCTGTTGAATTTATCCCTGAAACGACTCGTCATCGGAGGGGTACTTACCGGATTTGACATCGGCGATGAAATCGACGGCGGCTTTTTCAATAATCTCAGGAAGATTTGCGTAACGCCGGACAAATTTCGGCTGGAATGTATCATACATCCCGGTGATATCGTTAATCACCAGCACCTGACCGTCGCAGTTCGGCCCGGCGCCGATACCGATAGTCGGGATCGACACGGCTTTTGAAATTTCCTGGGCGCATGATGATTCCACCAGTTCAAGTACTATCGAAAATGCGCCCGCTTCTTCTAACGCCTGCGCCGATTCAATTAAGTACTGCCGTGACTTTTCCTTTCGTCCCTGCACCCTGGCCCCGCCGAACCGGTAAATCGACTGCGGCGTCATGCCGATATGCCCCATCACCGGGATTCCGCACTCGACAATCCGTTTGATTGTGTCGGCCATCTCGACTCCGCCCTCAAGCTTGACCGCCTCGGCATTGGCCTCGCTGATAAACCGCCCGGCATTGGTTATGGCGGTTTCAACCGACGGTTGGTATGACATGAACGGCATATCGGCAATTACAAGCGCCGATGGTTCAACTTTGGCGACCGCTTTTGTATGTGCCAGCATCATCTCCATATTGGCCTTATGAGTACCCTTTTCGCCGTACAGTACCATTGCCACCGAATCGCCGACCAGAAGAGCATCCACTCCGGCACGGTCGAGAAATTTGGCCGTGAAAAAATCATAGGCGGTCAAAACCGCGATTTTTTCACCTTTGCTCTTTTTATTGATGAATGACAGCACCGTCACTTTTTTGCGCTTTTTATCGCTGGTCATTAAATAATATCCTTGTCAGGCGACTGATCCGGCCGGCACATAGTACTTTTTGCCGGAAATCGGTTTTCTAATAATCTCGACGAGATTGTTGAAATCATCCTCGTTCTCGACAAAGTCGATATCATCGGTTTTCACCACCAGGAGCGGTGTGTCGACAAAGTGGAAGAAGTGATAATTGAACGCCTCGTTTAACTGATCCAGATAATCGGTATCAATCGGTTTTTCAAAGCCGAGATTCCGTTTGCGAACCCGTTCCATTAAAACAGGCGATGATGCCTGCAAATATACGGTTAAATCCGGTTTCGGAAGGTCAGCGTGCAAAAGCGGCAGAATTCTGTTATAAAGAACCATCTCTCTTTTGCTGAGAGTCACCGAGGCAAAAATCTGGTCACGCACAAAACTGTAATCCGAAACAATCCTCTGAGCGAACAGGTCGCGGGTGATAAGCGACTGCTGTTGCTGGTAGCGGGTAAGAAGAAAAAAAATCTGGGTGGAGAAGGCGTGCCGACTTTTGTTTTTGTAGAAATCGACCAGAAACGGGTTATCCATTGCCTGATCCAGAAGCAGTTCGGCGCCGATACGTTCGGCCAGCATCCTTGCAAAGGTTGATTTTCCGACGCCGATTACGCCGTCAATGGCAATAAAATTCGGCTCAAGCATTATGGCGGGCAAACTCCTTGTACATAATCAATTCTCCGACATCCTTTTCATCAACATACGATACCAGTTTGTCACCGGTCGCCGGGTGAACCAGGTCGGGGTCGATTTCCAGAAGCGGGATCAGGGCAAAGGCTCTTTTGGTCAGTTTCGGGTGCGGAATCAAAAGCGGCTTAGTTTCAATCAGTTCATCGCCAAACAGAAGGATGTCGATATCTATCGGGCGCGGTTTGTAATTGCCCTTTTCGATCCGTCCGAGTTTGCGTTCGATATCCTCGATATTGTTCAAAAGCTCCTGCGGGCGGTAGATATATTCGCACTTGACAACCATGTTCATGAAATCCGGTGCGTTTTTTTCCATTTCAACCGCATCGCTGATATACAGGGGAGAGTACTCGATAATTTCGAGCCCCTCTATATACGAAATCATATCGCAGGCCCGAATGAGATTCTGCTCCCGGTCGCCGAGATTGGAGCCAAGGGAAAGATATACTGTTGAAGACATCAAATACTCCTTTCTTTTCCTTTACTCCTTGTTATCGGACAAAATCCTGTCGGCATCAGGCTGCTGACGGACAACCTCGATTTCAATATTGTCTATAACCCCGGCGATGGGCGGGATTACCTTCCTGACCCGGATGGTCACCTTGAAAACCGGAAACTCCCGGAGAATTTCATCGGCCAGAAATACCGCCAGTCTTTCCAGGAGAGAAAACGCCTTACCCTCAACAATTTCCTTTATCCTATTGTAAACAGCAACATAGTCAACCGTATCGGTCAGCGAGTCGGTCTGTCCCGGCGGAGCCAGGTCGGTTTCCAATTCGCAGTCCACTTCGAAACGCCGGCCGGTCTCTTTTTCTGCGGCCGTCACTCCGTGATAGCCGTAAAAGATCATATCATTGAGTCTGATAACATCCATTTACTTATCTCCCATCTTCGGGATAAGGATCAACCGTTTTTCCAGTCTATCGCCAGCGGCACGGAAATCCTCCGGCGGCGCCGTCAATGATAGCCGGAAATAACCCTCGGCGCTGTCGCCGAACGCGTTACCGGGCAGAGCCAGAATTCCTTTTCTCTTTAGCAGCGTCCCCGCCAGATTCGTTGACTGTCTTCGTCCGGGAATTTTTACCCAGGCAAATGGGCTGGATTTATGTCTGACCAATTCCCACCCGTATTTTTCCACCAGATGTTCGGCCTCAAGGCGCGACTGTCCGATTCTCTTTTTTACATTTTCGAGATCCTTTGACGGGTATTCCCGGATAGCTTTCAGCGCCGACCTGATCCATCCTTTTGGAATTGCGAGGCCCAGCGATTTGCCGATAGTATCGAGACCGTTAATCACATCCTGCGAACCGACGGCAAATCCCAGAGGCATGTAAGGCAGGCCAAAACAGTAAGGGAAAGAAAACAGCTCCAGACCCACCTTGACGCCGCCGGGAAGGGCCAGAATTGAATAGTACTTTTCTTCGGAAAGCGAGCAGTAGGCGGCATCATTTACAATGAAAATATTTTCACGCGAGGCAATTCTGACCAGTTCGGTAAGATCAGTGCCATCGAGTAATTTTCCGGTCGGATTATGCGGATTATTCAGTATTATGATCTTCGCAGTCTTACCCAGATTCGATGATAGCTGTTTGGCCGATGGTTTGTATTCGGTTTTTTCCGAAATCTGGTATGAAACCGGCACACCTCCGGCGGCGATGACCTGACGTCGATAGAAGGGGAGTCCCGGCTCCGGCGTTAAAACCAGATCTCCGTATTCGACAAAAGCCTGGCAGATATCAAAAAGTATCCGCCGGATACCCTGACCGATATGGATTTCCTTTCGCGCAATGATTCTCAGACCAAACCGGCTTCGAAACCAGGCAGCCAGTGTCTCCTTTAATTCCAGCAGGTCGTCGGCATCTGCGAGTTCCGATGAATCGGGCTCACCGGCGGATAAATCAAATATGACCGGCCAGCGGAACCGCCCCAGATCAATAGTCGGATACCTTTTGTCGATTGATTTCCTGATCCGTTTCGGGAAAAAATCCTCAAGATCAAACGGGAAATGGTACAGACGATCGGCTTTATCGAGGACTATCTTTTTTATCATGAGCGCGCTATCCCTATTTCAAAGAGTCTCTGATCTTTTCCAGCCGCCGAATCTCATCGGCCTCCAATCGGAGTGGTCCGCCAAGCTGTCCGGCAATATAGATAATCCGGGCATAATGTTCAACAGTTTCCATACGGTTATATGCTTCATGGAGACTGCGGCCGATTGTGAGCGCCCCATGATTTCTCAAGAGAAACGCATCATGTTGTGCCACATACGGTTTAAGGGATGCCGGGACGGCATCGGTTCCCGGTGCGGCATAATCGGTCAGGGCAATGTCACCGACCGCTGTTATCACTTCGGGCAAAGTCCCCGATGGGAGCTCTTTTCCGGAAACGGCAAAAGCGGTGGTGTAAGGGGGATGGGTATGGCAACAGGCGAAAATATCGGGCCGCTTTTTGTAGATATAAAGATGCATGAGATATTCCGAGGAAGGCGTTTTGGAGCCGGAAACAGCCCGACCTTCCATATCAATTATGACAAGATCATCGGTGGCGAGGTTGCCCAGATTACATCCGCCCGATGTGATTACCAGATGGTTTTCATCAACCCGGATTGAAAGATTTCCGCTGGTGCCGCTAACCAGTCCCCGTCGGTATATTCTGCGGCCGATATCAATCATTTTTTTAATATCTTCGTTATATATCATAGATGTAGAAAATATATTCTGATCGGGTAAATGTCAATCGGGTAGTGGTGTTTTCCGGCCGAGGTTATATGGCGTCATGTATATTTGAAACTTTTTTTATTCCGTCAAGTAAAAAAATATTAGAAAAGGGTAAATATATATTGACAAATTTGCAAATAAATAATATATTCCAAAGCTATCCAACTTGGAGGATTTGAATTGAACGGGAGATCTCAATCAGCCCAGGGGCATCGTATTCGCTTTTTTTCACTTCTTATGGTTGCCGTTGCCTGTACGGTTCTCGGTATCATATTAGCCTCAAATATAGATCTCAGCCCTAAAGCGACTGCCGATATACCATCCGGCTCTGTCCCGATTGTAAAAGGCGATAATGGGGATTACTACTCTCCCTTTGTGAAGGTGGTCGATCAGGTGCAGGGGGCGGTGGTTAATATAGCCGCCATTCAGAGGTTAAATAGAAGCCCTCGCGATGATTTTTTCTGGCGCTTTTTCAATATACAGCGCGAACCGCAGACCTCATCAGGATCCGGGTTTTTCTTCCGCGAGGATGGCTATATCCTGACCAATAATCATGTCATCCGCGATGCCACCGAGGTCATTGTTCGGACATCATCGGGGTATCAATACAATGCCGTCGTTGTCGGCACCGATCCTCAAACCGACCTGGCTGTGCTCAAAGTTGAACCGGAGGAAAAAATTACCTACATTCCATTCGGCAATTCGGATAACATAAGAGTGGGTGACTGGGTCATTGCCATCGGTAATCCGTTCCCGCAACAGGGGCTTGATCGGACTGTCACGGTCGGGGTAATCTCGGCGCAGGGACGATCCAATCTCAGGTTCGGAGAGGATACCCCCAGGTACCAGGACTATATACAAACAGACGCCTCGATAAATCCGGGCAATTCCGGCGGACCGCTTTTAAGTCTTAACGGCAAAGCGGTCGGTGTTAACGCCGCCATTTCCAGCCCGACCGGAGCTTCGGTGGGAATCGGTTTTGCAATACCAATAAATCTGGCCAGGTCAATTGTGCCCGACCTGATTGCCACCGGAAAGGTCGCCCGCGGCTGGCTGGGTGTCTGGCTTTCCGAGGTGACCCAGGCGCTGGCTCGGGACAAGGGACTTGACGCGGTCAAAGGGGTGCATATTGATTCGGTTTTTACCGATTCACCGGCCGACCGGGCCGGAATCAAAA
>DAOWOO010000005.1 GCA_030642025.1 Candidatus Zixiibacteriota bacterium
GTAACATTCGTGATACCGCGCTTTGTGAATTTTTATGCCAATATGAATGCCGAACTGCCCGGGCCGACCAGGTTGATGATCTGGATAAACGAATTCATAACGGGCTACTGGATGATTCTAATAGCGGTTTTCATCGCCGGAATTATAATATTCAGAAAGATTTATTCTACCCAATCAGGTAAATTGTTTTTTGACCGGCTTTTCTCGCGTCTTCCGATTTTCGGTGACCTGATTATCAAAGGCAATGTCGCCCGGTTTGCCTACATGTTTCAAATTCTCACTAAAAGCGGAATGCCGCTGGTCAAATCGCTGGAACTTCTGGCCGACGTTATTAAGAACTCGGCTTTAATGCTTGAGATAAAGGAACTGACTGATTCATTCCGCGAGGGTCGAGAATTAACGGGACTTTTCAAACGGCTGACGTTTTTCCCTCATATGGCCCTGCATATGATTCAAGTAGGCTTGGAAAGCGGCTCGCTTGACAGCATGCTGCATGAAGTGGCCACCCACTATTCCAGAGAAGTCGATTACAAATCCAGACAGCTGACAGCCCTTCTGGAGCCGATTTTGACCATAACTCTCGGAGTTTTCGTCCTAGTGGTGGCGCTGGCCATTTTCCTGCCGATGTGGAACCTGATTCAGGTTTTCAACAAGTAGATAACTTAAAGATTCCCCGAAGTTTACCGATAATTGGTAAAACGGTTTTAATTGCTGATATTTATAAAAAGGGAGACGATATGCTTCGCTTGAAAGTCACAAATCGCAGCGGTTTTACGCTGATCGAACTGGTTATTATTATCGTTATCCTCGGAATTCTGGCAGCCGTTGCGATTCCCAAATATCAAAACGTTTCTACCGAGGCCAGAGAAGCCTCCGGTCGGGCCGCGCTGGGCGGACTACGTTCGGGCATTGCCATCTGGTATGCCAATCAGGCTGTTACCACCGGAACGGCCAATTGGCCGCCGATTGACAGCCTCGGAACAATAGGCAAAGTCATGGAACATTCCATTCCCCCGAACCCTTATCAGGCTGACATCAATGCTCCCGACAGCATTGTTACCGGTGTCACCAAAGGTGTCACGGTTGGCTCCAGAGGCGGTTGGGCCTATAATCCGATTACCGGGGAAATTTGGGCTAATACTTCGACCAGTGGTGAAAATACCTGGTAACCACAATGACAGCGAGGCGAGTTACCGCGTCATGTAAAGCCAAAGGCGAGACCGGCTTTACGCTGGTTGAACTGGTCATCATAATTGTCATTCTCGGCATTATCGCGGCAGTGGCTATACCAAAGTTCGGAACCCTGACCAAAAGCTCAAAGGTAAATGCCACCCGTGAAGAAATGAGGCGGATTAAAATGGCTATTATCGGCGATCCCGGTTTGGTATCGGGTGGTCAGTATGTTAACCGAGGTTTTGAAGGAGATGTCGGCTTCGCGCCGTCGCGGCTGGAAGACCTGGTGACCAAACCTGATACTGTGCAATCATACAACAAATTTACGCGATTAGGATGGAACGGTCCATATCTCGATAACGCCGACCAGACATTTCTGCGCGATGCCTGGGAAACCAGCTATGTTTACGATCCGTCGGCAAGAATAATAACTTCAACGAGTGCGACGCCAAATATTGTTATGACATTTTAGCCATGACCGATCAACGAGACAATAGCAAACAGCCGGATAAGACAAAAAAGCGATCGGGCTCATCCCGAAAACTACGGCTGAAACTCGAGCCAAAACGTCTGCACCGATTCGGGCGGACTATCTCTGTGACAATCGAGGAAAATATTATCCATTTGGTGACTGTCGACCGAAATATCTTCGGGGTCAAACTTCATAACATTACAAGAATTTCAATCCCTCCCTCATCTCCCGCTGGCGATCAGCGCGAGGGTTTTATAGTTGAAAACATTAGCGCCTATGCCGACAAATACCGCCGCCGGTTCACCCGGTGTATCCTGGCTGTCAGCGGCACCGAAGCGGCCTTCAGGGTGCTGTCACTCCCTGAGATGTCCTCGAAAGAACTGGCCGAAGCGGTATACTGGGAAGGCAACAAACAGATTCCTTTCCGGCTCGACAATTCGTATTTCGGCTATAATCGCATTGGTAAGGTCTCTTCCGATAATAAGCTGGAAACCCCAATCGCCCTGACGGCGCTTGCCAAACGCGAGGTTGATGAGAGACTGGCGATTCTGGATAAAGCCGGCCTTAAGACAGACGCCGTATATTATGTTTCCGAATCGATCGGCCACCTTCTCGGCTACCTTGAGGGCTCCGACACCACCCGGACTCACGTCGTCGTTAATATAAAGCCTACCAGTTGTGATATCGGTTTTTATCTTGGGCAGCAGTTGACATTCACCCATTCCCACTCGGCGGGATCGGATCAGCTATCGGAGGATTCGCCGGTATCGGTGAGCATATCGCAGTTTGCCGAGATGCTTGTTTCCGAGGTGCAGAATTTATTTGATTACTATCTTGGTCAGTATCCCAATGCATCAATCGAGTCGGTCTATGTATTCGGCGATTTCTCCGACAATGATGAATTAATCAATGAATTAGGTGGGCAATCCGGTATCAGTTTTGCGCGCTTTCCGACAATCTTTGAAAAAAAGAGCGGTCTAAAAATCGGCCAGTGGCTCGAACAATTACCGTTGTCACTTGGCGCGGCGGCGGCCGCCATATCCGATTACCGGATGACTGATTTTCTACCGCAGAACCTGAAGGATGAGCGAGACTCGGCGCATTATTATCGGTTCGCTATTCCGGCATTAATCCTTATGGTGGTGGTACAATTGGGATTCTCGGCATCCATTAATTACCAGGCCAAAATCGATAAAGCGCGCCTGGACAATCTGAACGACCAGATTGCAAGCCTTCAGTCCTCTCCATCATATATTCTTTACCACAAGGTAAAACGGCAGATGATCAACGACCGATCGGTTCTCGGTTTATTAGAAAACGAACCGACTTTTTTGAATTTGAACCTTAAGGAGATATCAAGGATAACACCATCCCTGATAAAACTTGATCAGTACGAACTGAGCAAAACCGAGAGCGGCTATGGGCTTTATCTGACAGGTAAGGCGATTTCCTCCGATCCTCCGCCGGAAATTATACTGGCCGAATATATTGCCCGTCTGGAAAGATCGCCATTTTTTGACAGCATTATTTTAAAGCGGCATATAAAACGACAGCACTACAAGAGATTCATTGTTGATTTCGAACTGGAAATGAGTGCCCGGTTATGAGAAAGCGTCATTTAATTACTCTGATCTCAGTTTTGGGATTAAGCGCTATCTGGTATCTTTTTCTTTTATCACCGGCGCTTCAGAGAAGAGACGCCATCGCCTTCCAAATCAACGAGGCCGAAAAACAACTGGCCGACTTCTATCGAATCGTGACTGAGTTTCCCAGCAATTTCAACTCGCAAAAAGAGATGGCGCACAGAAAGGAACTGCTTCTCTCACAATTGTTTTCCAAAGATCATATCATGCGCCTTTTTGACAGCATTGAAAAGATAGCCGAACAACATGATGTCAGACTTGTGGAAATATCACCATCGGTTGAGGAACTGTTGAGGCTTAACCGGGAGATGCCGAAAAAGGGACAGCCGCAAATCCTGGAGCTATCTCTGAATCTGAAGGGAACTCTTGAAAATGTCGGCAGGTTTATCGGTGAAATTGAGAGAGGGAATTTCTACAAGGGTGTCAGTCTCTGCGGCATAATGAATCCGCAGGCCGGGCATAAAGAATCTGACATACAATACCGGTTCAAGGCGGTTCTGGGAGCTATCGAGGACAGTTGATGAAAACCACGACAAGAAAGATAATCGTCTTTGCCTGCTTTATACTGGCGGTAATTTACGGCTTATACAATTTGCCCGGCGGAGATAAAACGAAGAAAGCGGCGGTACCTGCATCCGGCGATAAAGAATCATCCGCGGTTCAGGGGACAACCCGGATGAATGATATTGACACAGATTTCTATTCCTCACTTGAATGGGGGCGAGACCCGTTTTATCGGGCGGCCAGAAAGAATAATAAATATGCAAAAACGCCCGAATGCCCGGAATGGATATTAAACGGCATACTCCATGATAATAATTCTCCGGCGGCCGTGATAAATAAACAGATTATCAGAATCGGGGATACCATTGACGGCGCCAGGGTAATGCAGATAGAAAAACAGAAAGTGACCCTTGAAAGAAACGGATTGCAATTTGATTTATATATCTCAAAGGACAAATCATGAAACGAATACTAACGGCATTTATAATAAGCCTGTTGTTAATGTTAAATATGGCCATAGCCGAACAACCGGATTTCAGCCAGAAGGTCTCATTAGAATTTGAAAATGTCCCGGTATCAACGGTTGTTAACCTTATTGCCCAGCAGTACAATCTAAACGTGGTCCTGTCGGGACAGGTTGATGAGGAAATCTCGATTAATCTTGATAATGTGAAACTTGATGATGCCTTGAAGGCGATTCTGGTAGCCAACGGGTATAATTATTACCTTTCCGGCGATATAATCATAGTCAAGCCGCTTGAGATGGATGCCATCGGCGAGATGGCCGTGAGAACTGTCACCCTGGATTACATCTCCCCCGCCGCCGCCATCAATGCCGCCACGGAACTTCTTACGGAAAAGGGAAAATTGAAAATCATCACCGATCCCGGCGGAACTCATGGCACTATGACCAAAGCCAATCCGTCAAGATTGGCGATTATTGACCTTCCCGAGGTCGTCGACGAAGTCGCGCAGTTTATTAAAAGCATCGACACCCGTCAACGTCAGGTTTCAATACAGGTCAGAATGATAGAGGTTAACGTTGATGACGAAAAGAAATTCGGTTTGAACTGGCCAAACAGCCTCTCCGCCAAATTGGGGATGGAGGAAACCTCGTCATCGACAGAGACATCATCGGGTGAATCGAGTTATCTCGGCCAGGTGCAGCTTCCCGATGGAAAATGGCAGTGGGGAACGCTGTCCGTGAATGAGGTTAGCATAGTTCTCGATTATCTTGAAAAAAAAGGCAACTCCAAGCTAATATCAGACCCCCATATTACGACTCTTGACAATCATGAAGCTGAAATCAGGGTAATTACCGTTGTTCCGATTCAGACTATCAACCGTTTCAGCGAAGGCGGCGCGGTGCAGGATATCGTCACTTTTCAGGATGAGGAAATCGGCATCACTCTGAGAGTAACCCCGCATATTACCGCCAATAATGAGATACTTCTCGACGTTAACCCGACCGTAGCGGAGATAACCGGTTATTCCGGCCCGATCGACAACCAGAAGCCGATCACATCGGAACGCTCAATCACTACCAGGATTCAGGTTAAAGACGGTGAAACTGTCGCGCTGGGCGGATTACTGAAAGAAAACAAAATTGAGATCGAAGAGAGGGTTTTCCTCTTGGGGTCTATCCCGATAATCGGCAATATCTTCAGGCACAAGTCGATTCAATCCAGCATGACCGATTTAATGATACTGATAACGCCGACTATTCTGTCCGATTAGGATTTCGACTTGAGAAGATCAAACCGGGTTGATTTGTTGATGAAAAGATAAACCCCCAGGATCAGAAGGCCGATATCCCTTAGAAGCAGTTCCAGGGCATTGCTCTTGGCCCGGGAACTTACCGAAAAACAACCGCATTCAAGATTGACTCCGCGGATCAGATTAATTGCAATAGCCACGGCGAAGATTACCAGCATAAGATTAATTATCACTATTGAACCCCGACGGTATATTCCGGCAATCAGAGCGATTCCGCATATGAGTTCCATCCAGGGCATGATTAAGGCCGCCAGGTTGACCAATTCGCCCGGCAATAAGTGATAATTATAGATTATTCTGGCAAACTCCGCCGGTGTGGTGATTTTGTCATAAGAGGCGTAAATAAACATAACTCCGATTATTAGACGGATTATTAACGCCACGTAGTCATTATGAAGAAGTTTTGAGTCCATTGCCATTCTAGATATCCTGTTCGACCGGAAGTCCGGCCTCATTCCATTCCCGCCAGCCGCCGAAGAATATCGACACTTCAGTGTACCCTTTATACTGAAAATCCCGGCCCAGATAAAGCGATGACTCGCACTCCGTACCCGAGCAGTAAATCACCATTCCCTGATCTTTTGGAACGGAAGTTACCCGGGGATCATTGATATCCTCAAGATAATCATACGGAATACTGATCGCTCCCTTGATATGACCGTATTCATAATCCTCCGGATCGCGAGCATCAATAAATAAAATACCGGGTGTTTGGAATTTTGCGGCGGCTTCATCAAGCGAAATAAACGGAGGATCACCCTCGTCTGCCGATGGCGGCACAATGATGGAGTCCGAGCCGGCCAGTGACGGCCAGTTGCCGAAAAAGGGGATGCCGGTTTCGGTAAGGGTATTAGTTGCCAGCCCCAGAATCACCGCCAGAGTTGTCAGCAAAATTGCCTGTCTGATTCCGGTTTTCATATATCTTATTACAAATATACCGAATCAATAGTTCTCATTAAATCCGTAAATTGACTGCCAATATTAACCGTATTCGGAGAATTGTCAATATCCATTAGCATAAGAATTGGACATAAAAAAGGCCGATTAAAAACCGGCCTTTTAATTTTTACCAACCTTTACCCTGTGGCGATTCCGGTCAGGCTTTCTCTTATTCAATCTATATTATTGAATCGGCCACCTTGCCTCGATAGTCTTGTCATAACGTACACCGAGAAGTGCGAATTTCCCTTTCAATATCAGCGAGGCAATGTTGGCAAATTTCTCTGGCGCCAACCCCTGTAGTCCGTAGGGGTGCCAACAGTCCTTTACCGTGACTTTGGCGTAGCGCTCGGTTCCTTTTCTCGCAGGCATTGTCGATCCCCTTTAGCCTAAGGTTAAATGTGCTCGCATGGCGGGCTAATCGGGTCGAGCAAGTGTACTCTTTCACCACCTCCTTTTAAAACTGTTTGGGAAACATTCCAGTATTAACATATATTACATTTTCCCTAAACAATACGACGCCAAATAAGGTATGTGAGGTGCAATTTACGCGATAGGTACCTTACAGAAGTAATAAATCAGACAATCGCATTTATTGCTTATCTTAATTTTAAGCATAAAGCTATGGGAAAGTCAATATAAATATTAACAAAACGCAGTTTTTGCGCCCTTTATGCGGATTCAAGTTACATTGGCAAAAGCAGATTCTGCGCCTATCCTGATGAGTTTATTATCGTCCAAACCGAGTCAGGTGAGATATTAAACTCGCGAGAGAGGTTAATTTTTATCTCGTAGAGAGAGATACGGTTTTCATATTTGGTAAGGTCTTTGGGAAGATCTCCCAGCTGATTTTGATAACTGGACAGCACTTTCTGAATAATCGGATCAATTTCCGGCTCTGGTTCTGGTTTATTAACCATTTCCTGATTATTGTCTTTCTCAGTTTCCGCAGATATTAAGCCCAATTGTAATGAATCATGATACTTGTTCAAGCTATCAATTATCAGGCCGTAATAGCCCTCCAGCTTCACAATGGAATCGACATAAAAGCGGGTTGAATCGTCAAGAAGCTTCAGATATTCACCGTTACGGGTAGCAAAATACTCTTCCTTGATACGCCTGATATCTTCCTCGTGGCGGCTGGCTGACACTCTGGATTTTATCACCGAGATAACCACCAGCGCTATTACCAGAACAACAATGGCAATATATTTGAAAATATTTCTCTTCATTCGACTCCTTCCTTGTAACGATTATAGACCGGCCAGGATATACTGTCAAGTTTGAAAATATAGAATGGCAAACAGAGGTACATAAAAAACCCGGGCCATCCCTGGACCGGGTTCAAGGCAAAACCAACTCATTCCCCCCGCTCAATACGCTGGATCGCTTCCTTCAGCCTCCATTATATATTACGAATAAAGGCCGGATTCTGTTCCACGTTACTTTTTGATTTTTAAATACAAAAATAACCAGGGACGCATCATCGACCACCATCCGGCAAACGGCCTTATTTTGCTGTAGTTCTTTTTCTCTTCCGGGTAGATCATCGACACCGGCGCCTCAGTAACCTTATATTCGCCTTTAAGTACATGATAATGAATATAGTATTCCAATTCGTAACGATCCAACCACGACTGGTCAATATTGAACCTTGAGTTATCGAATAAAGACAGCCGGTAGGCCCGGAAACCGCAGGTTACGTCAGTACCCTTGAATCCGGTAAAGATCCTGACAATCGCCGTAAAGATGCGTATCATTATTCTTCTGAACAACGGCAGGTTGGGCGACTCTCCGCCTGACAGGTAACGCGACCCCTGAACATAATCAAAACCGTCATTTACGATTGGATCGGTAAGGCGGCAGATCTCCGATGGCTGCATTTTGCCGTTGGCGGCCATAATGACGATAATATCGAATCCCTTTTCGCGCCCGAAATGTATCGCCTCGCGGATACCGCAACCGATTCCCTTATTGGCATCATGCCGTATCAGATGATAATCCTGCTCCCGCAGAAATTCATAACTTCCATCGGTGGAACCATCGTCGATAAATAGAATTTCATAATCGCCCGATTCCGGGAATGAAGCGACCAGCCTTTTTAGTTTTTCGCCTTCATTATAAGAAAACAAAGAGACAAGAATTCTGGGCACAGACATAATGCCTATTTTTCCTGATCAGTGTATGGCGGCCACAGATACGGCCGCTCATAAGCACCTATACGGCATTTAAGTTCATTCACCGATTTAATCACCCGCCCCGGATTTCCCGTCGCCACCATCATTTCCGGGATGTCGGTCGTTATCACCGATCCGGCTCCAATCAAAGCGCCTTTCCCAATTTTTACGGCAGGAAGGAAAGTGCAGTTGGCACCGATTCGGGCATAATCACCGACAATCGCTCCGCCTCCGCATTCTTTCCATTTCGGACAGCCCATCGGATGCGGGTCATCGGTAAAAACCGTCCGCGGACCGACAAAGACATATTTGCCGAGCGTGACCATCTCCAGAAAGCATCCCGAATGGATCCGACAATGGTCGCCTATAATATTTTCATATTCAAGAATAGCCTGGGTGCCGATTGAAACGCAGTTGCCGATTTTATTATTCTCTCGAATAGATGTTCCCTGCCCGGTCTGAAAATCATCTCCAATACGGTTACCGGCATATATGGTGGTAAACGGCCGGATGACGGCGTTTTTCCCGATTGCAAGCGACAGTTCGCCGTCGGCTTTGCCCCGGGGCGGTTGGCCCAACACGACCGGGCCGAAGATAACACTTCCCTCACCTATGGTAACATTGTCATATATGGTAACATCGCCCTTAATCGTAACGCCGGTCATAATTTTACCACTTTCCCACCCTGCTTTATGGAACTGTTGGCCGCTTCCAGTATCCGCACCACCCGATAACCGGCCTGTCCGTCGGTAAGCGGCTTTCTATTTTCAGTCACAGCATCGACAAATTCCCGCGAGATCCGGTTCAGGGCCTCGGTGAGATCAATATGCGGCGCCATCATATTGCCGGTGCGGTACTGCACGAGAATATCGTAAACCTCTTCCCTGTTTTTCAGATAATCCACGCCCTTGTCATACACCTTGATTTTTTCCGATGGCTCGACATCATCGTAGACTATCATTTTCTTTGAGCCGCAGATCAGGGTCTTTCTAATCTTAACCGGCGCCAGCCAGTTGACATGAATATGTCCGATAAAATTGCCGTCGTACCGGGCGGCAATATACGCCATGTTTTCTATATCCCGGTCAAAATGAGCGACCCCGGTGGCTGAGATAGAAACCGGAGGCCGCTCAATAAGATGATCCATAATCGAGACGTCATGTGCAGCCAGGTCCCAGACAACATTGACATCATGCTGAAACAGCCCCAGGTTAACCCTTACCGAATCGAAATAGTACAGCTCGCCGATTTCGCCGGAGGAAACCAGCTCCTTGATTTTCCGCACGGCTCCGGTATATATAAACGTATGATCGACCATCAGGACAAGATTGCGCCGCTCCGCTTCCTCGATAAGTACCTCTGCCTGCTCCGATGTTGCTGTCATCGGTTTTTCCAGAAGCAGGTGTTTGCCGTTGGCCAACGCCTCCATCCCCAGCGGGAAATGGGTTGAAACCGGGGTGGCAATAACCACCGCATCGACCTTTTTATTGCGCAGAATTTCATTGCAGTCGGTAGTAACCGTCTTGATATTCGGAAACCGACGCGATATAAAATCAAGCCGTTCGGTTCTTAAGTCCGACACCGCCAGCACCCTGACATCATCAAGAATACTGAAATTCCTGACCAGATTCGGCCCCCAGTATCCACATCCAATAATCCCTATATTCACTTCACCGCTCTCCTAAAAATAAAACCTCTTGCCGCCAAACCTTTTGACCTCAAGAAGTATCCGGTAACGCCCTTTTTGCCGGCCGGATGCATCTGAGAGATCATCTTCGCGGAATTCACGTTCCCGCAGATCTTTAATATAATAAGAAAGAGCCGAATCGGAAGAAAGATGATAATTTTTCCGTATTCTCGGATCGCCTTTATCAATAAATCTTTCAATTGAGGTTTTAATCAGACCGGGGGCAGATAGATGATTATCCGATAATATATCATACCCACCAAACAGCCTGATGAAATTGTCTTCCTCTGGGAGCGAATCCGATATCATAATCGCTATATCCAACACACCATACTGATCGGCCATCTGGTTGAAGAATTGTGGACTTAATGGAATCTTTCGCCAGAGGCGCATTTCTTCCTTACCAATATCAAGTAGTTCCTCAAATACGGGGTAAGTCATCTTCCTGACATAGAATTCTGTAACCGGTGGTTTTAAGACATGCGGTGAAAACCGGCGGCCGTTAATCATGACATGAAAATGGTTGACCGGAGCTTTGTTGGTAACCATGTCGATATCTACCCGAGCCAGTTCACCCTCATCAAGCCGGAAATCATCGGGAATAAAAATCCTTACCCCAGCCACCTGTTGAGGTGAATCGAGACGGCATTCCCACTCCGCCCAGCGGTCGCGTGCGCCGCAAACTGCAATGGTTACAATAAGCAATATAACTGTCGGAATGCCGAGCACCTTAATACTCCGGGCCGTAATACCGGTTTTTGAGACAAGAACAGCAATAAACCCAAAAATTGAAATCATTATCAGTATTTTGACGGTTATTGTCAAGATCGCTCCCAGCATGCCGCCGAGATGAGCCGCCCCGGCTGATTCGGGGAAAAACATTATAAATGCGATACCCGCCAGGCAGATTGCAAGCGGCAGTTTCACATGAAAACTGTCGGCTTTAAGTATATTCCGTCGGGAAAACTCATAAACGGCCATCATCGCGCCCGCCGATGCAATTATAATCAGGGGCATGGGATTTAAATTGTACCGCGCCAGCGAATGCAGGACAATATGGATTAGTGTGTAATAAAACGGGATATGGAATAGATAGATTAATCCCCGCCGTCGGTTCAGGGCGAAAGAAAATACACCAAAGACGCCAAACAGGACGATCAGACGATGAATTATTTTACCGACGGTCGGTGTAATAACGAACGACCGGTTAAGGTCATTGAAGGGTATCGACCAGAGTCGGTCGAATTTAGTTACCAGTAATCCCGCATAGCCGAGAGGATCACTTGATATCTCCTTGAAAACCGAGCGGTTCCAGAAATCCTTGTCCACATAGTCAAGATCATACCCCTCGTTTTCGATAGATGAACTGGAGCGAAAATTAGCCGCCGAGTATTCAGGATCGCGGATGGCCAACTCTCCAAAATATATCGACGCTAGTATTACCCACGGAATAACAATTATGATAAACGGCACGGCCGCTTTGGCAATATGTCGCAGGACGCCCGTTATATCGGATTTGTGATCGTGCAGAAATCCCAGAAGAAAAGGCGCAAACAGAAGGGTAGCCGTAGGCCGGGTCAGCACCAGTACTCCCAAAAGCGCCCCGGACAGATAGAGATACCTGTCGTTTTTATTCTCATACCATCGGAGCAGAAGATACAATGTCAGGAGAATAAACAGAATGGTCAATTGATCGGGCGAGACCAAACCTGTCAGTAGTATAAACGGTAAATATATTATATATAGTATGCCGGCA
Source organism: Candidatus Zixiibacteriota bacterium (assembly GCA_030642025.1). Taxonomy (GTDB): domain Bacteria; phylum Zixibacteria; class MSB-5A5; order GN15; family PGXB01; genus DAOWOO01. Next base: position 12,128 of record DAOWOO010000005.1, read on the forward strand.
AGGATGGCTGTGCGACGGTCAAAAAGCATGGCCGCAATCAACATCACCAGCACGACACAGAAACCGTCAATCACGGCATTGAATGTCCTGACAACCATAAAATCAACGGCAAAATCAGTCAAGAAAACAGCGGCAAGGAAGGCTGGATATACCGGCCCTGATATAAAAAGATAATCCTGGGTTTCTTCAATAGTGGGGATATCGTAGTATAGCCACTCTATCCGTTCACCCTTGATATAATGCTCCATGTCAGCCAGAAACAGATGCTCGCTGGCGGTAGAATCAGTCTCGGTGGGCAGTCTTTCCGGGTGTCCGAATGAGCCTCCTTCATCGAAATAGTGCAACAGCCCCACAGCCGCCGAAGAATATATACGGGCGTCCCACATTACGGGGACCGGCTCGGTGGTATAGATATACATGAGTCTGATAAAAGTACAAATAACAAAGAAGAAAATAAGAATCCGACTGAAAGAGCTTTTCGATTTCATACGGCCGGCTTAAACGGTCTTACTTATTTGAGAGTGCGGCACCACTCCACCGTACGGCGTAATCCTTCGCGAAGAGTCACCTGGGGTTGCCAGCGAAGTCTGGTGCGGGTGCGTTCAATATTCAATACACGGCGGCGGATATTGTCGATGTCGCGCCGGTCGATATGCTCACAGTTCACCTCTTTGCCGCAGATATCTGAGAGAATCGCTACAATATCGAGAATACTTGTTTCGGAACCGGAGCCGATATTGAAAACCATCCCGTCGGCACGAGGCGAAAGAAGGGCCAGAAGAGTTCCCTCGACCGCGTCATCAATATATGTAAAATCGCGTGTCTGATGACCGTCTCCATGGATCTGGGGCGATTCGCCCTTTTCAATGGACTCGATAAACTTGGATATCACGCCGCAATACGGGTTGGCCGGGTTCTGCTTGGGACCGTAGATATTTGAATACCGCACCACGCCAACCGGGACAAAGTAAGTTTCAAAGAAAGCATAACAATAATTTTCACCGGCCAGCTTGGAAACACTGTAAGGAGAGAATGTGACCGGAGTTTCATCCTCGACAATCGGAAGAATTCGAGGATTGCCGTATATTGAGGCCGATGATGAATATACTATCCGGGTGGGTTTGGTTTCCCGCGCGGCCAGAAGAATATTCAAAGTGCCGCCGATATTGGTTCGGTAGTCCTCTAACGGATTTTTGGTCGATATGATAATATTCCGCGCCGCCAGGTGGCAGACATAGTCGGACCGGGCCATCAGACCTCGCACTAATTCGTAATCGGTAACCGTACCTTCGATGAATTCGTACGGAATACCGGTGTCAATATTTTTCAGATCACCGGTAAAAAGATCGTCCAGGACTATTACCTTACCTCCTGATCGGGTTACCCGGCCGACAATGTTGGAGCCGATAAACCCTGCCCCACCAGTGACCAGAACGGTTTTCCCGGTAAAATCAATTTTTATCATATCATTTCCTTAATCTTAAGAACAGATATACCACCGGCTTGGCAATCCGCCACCAGTCCCGAAACGGCCTCATCTTGGTATACTCTCTGGCGCTCTGGTGATAGTAAATCGTAATAGGCACCTCTTTCAACCGTATCATTCTATTTTTCACAGCCCGATATAATATATAGGGTTCCAATTCATACCTGTCAAGCCAGGACTGGTTCAGATCAATATCATACTCATCAAACAAAGAAAGCCGAAAAGCCCGGAAACCATTGGTGGCGTCGGTAATTCTCCGGCCGGTCAGTATCGAGAAAAAAAGTGAATAAAGCCGTGTCGTCACCATCCGAAACGGCCGGTCATTGACCACCTTCCCCCCCGCTATCCTCCGTGATCCCTGTATAAAATCATAATCACCGTCGATAATCGGTTTTACAACTCTTTCAATCTCGGTCGGCTCATGCTGATTATCACCCGAAAGAACGGCGCACAAGTCATAATTATTTTCAAGACCGTATTTAATCCCTGACCGTATCCCGGCGCCGACCCCCCTGTTGGTTTCATGTCGGATTACTGTGGCCCCGGCCCCGGCTGCTTCCTCCGAGGTGCCGTCGGTTGAGCAGTCATCAACGACGACAACTTCGTCGACAATATTTTCCCGCTTGACCTTCTCAACCACGCGGCCGATTTTTCCGCTTTCGTTATATGCCGGAAGAATTATTAATAGGCAATTATTCTGAGCCATTGCTTTCACCCTCGAGCGCCATTTTTTCAAGCTGCTTAAGCGAGAGATGCTCTTTTTTAAGGTAGTAAAACCCCATCAGGGTTATCGGGATAAACTGTGCGGCATGCAGCACAATGGCGCA